>JAUXHF010000048.1 GCA_030621685.1 Spirochaetota bacterium | reverse complement strand
AAGACTGTATCACTAAAAACTTAATGAATTCATTCTTGTTAAAAGAACATGCCCGCCGTTTTTAACATTATACCATTATGTTTCTTTGTCAAGAGATATATTGAAAAATCCAAATTTTATACTTTTAAATACATAAATTTTCAAAATTTTTCAAAAAATTTTAGCCCAAAAAAAAGTAAAGCAAAAATAATTAGCAAGAATTACTTATTATTATGGCTTTCAAGGTTACTTGAAATAGTATCCGTGACTCTTCTTTGTTCTCTCTCTCCATCAAAAAACATAACAGCACAGTTATTCTTATAACAATATTGTTATGAAGCAATGTTATCTTTATACTATATTCGGGTTTTTCGGGTTTTTTTCAATAAATTTTATTTTTTTTCAAAAAAAATAAATTAACAAACTTTTAGGGTTACGAACAAGAAATTTTTGAATTTTATAAGAGCAGTTTTGAACAATCATCTTAAAGGCAGAAGCATTTTAATTCTAGGTGCTTCTTTCATGCAACAAAAATTAATAGAAACAGCCTTGCAACATGGCATGCATACGGTTGTTATGGATAGAAACCCTAAAGCTTTAGGATTTGCAAAGGGTTTTGGCAGCCTTGTAACAGATACGAATAAAATCACTAGAAACACAGGAAAAACAAAGGAAAAACAAGGGAATTTCGTTCGGCGAATACTGGCAAATTTCGGAAATGAAAAGGAAGCAGTCTATGCTGCCCTGCAGTATCACGAAAAAGAACATCGCCTTGAAGCCTGTGTGACCGTAGGTACAGACTTCTCCATAACCGTTGCTAAAATAAATAAAGCTTTAGGAAACAACGTTGGGATTACAGAAACTACCGCCACTTGGGCTACAAATAAATTACAAATGCGCCAACGTTTCGCAGAGCATGGAGTATCGCAGCCGCTGTTTTATGGCATGGCAGCAGCAGAATTAGAAAATATTCTTAATTTAACAAGAGAAAAATCATTAAAAAAAGCTGAAGAGCTGTTACATAAGCTCGAAAATTTATTTAGCACCAATAAATTTGTTGTAAAACCAGTAGATTCGATGGGCGCAAGAGGCGTAAGACTCGTGCAAACAGCAAAAGATTTTATAGAAGCTCTTGGCAAGGCTCGCTATTTTTCCAAATCTGCGGCAACTATCATAGAAGAATATATTCCCAGTAATGAACTTTCAGTAGATGCTCTCATCTATAAAGGTAAGATATTTATTTCTGGCGTAGCCGATAGGATAATAGAACACTCTCCATATTTTGTTGAAACAGGCCATACCCTGCCAAGCGAGCTTCCCGAAGAAAGCCGTACTTTAGCCATAGAAGAATTTAAAAAAGGGATTATAGCCCTAGGCATCCATAGCGGCGCTGCCAAAGCAGACATACGAGTATGCCTGCAAGGCAGAAAAGTTTGGCTAGGCGAGATTGCAGCAAGGCTTTCTGGCGGATTTATGTCTTCTTACACTACCCCTCTTCACTCTGGAGCCGACCTCATGCAGGCCGTTTTAGAAATTAGCCTGGGCATGCCGCCTAGCAGCTTACAAGAAACAAGAAATCAAGTTGTCGTGGAACGTGCCATACAAAGAGAGGGGGCTGCTTGCATCTTTATGGGTATCGAAAACCTAGCGCAGGCAAAGAAAATTCAAGGCCTAGCAGAAATTTTTCTCTTTGTGAAAAAAGGTGACCTCATACAAGCTCCAAAAAACAATATGATGAAAATAGGCTCTCTTATCGCCTATGGCAAAACAAAAGCAGAAGCCGAAACTTCGGCCAGGCAAGCTAATCAAATTCTTAGCATAAAAACAAAAGCAACGTAAAACAGTACCTTCAAAAAAACCTTTACAAAAATCTTGGATTAAAATTTTGACATGAAAGCCGTTTTTCATTAAAAAAACAGCTGAATTTTAAACGTTTCTAACTAAAAACAAAGCTACGCAGTAACTGTAGTTTTATACAACCTATTTGCAAAGGTTTTTTTGTTACAGCTCGCATTAGTTTTTTAATTTGTTTTACCGATAAACAAGCAGGAAACTTGATATTTAACTAAAGTAAATCTGTTACCACTCTTTACCTCTAATTTTATTTTTGCTTTTATTTTTGCTTTTATTTGTTGCTTATTTATTGCTTGCTTATTACTGACTACTATAATAAGCTAGTTGTAAGCTAGTTGATATAGCTCTCATCAATAGGGGTTATTAATAAAGCTTATTTTCTTAAGAAAGAAGCCATCTTAAAATAAGGGAAGAATGTTAAGCAAATAGTTTCTTTTTCGAATTTATGCTATATTTTTTTTCAATAAGCTTTTTGCTGGCCGTAGTTTACTTCTATTCTATGGCTTATGATAGCTACATCTTCCCCCGTGAGATAGGCAGAATTCAAGCTGCCATAAAAAATAACAGAGGCGATAGCGCCTTAATCTTGCTCAAGCGTATTAAGCCCAAAATGACGCTGCGTTTTGAAACGCAATATGCCTTTTATCAAGCATACTTGCTTTCTAATCATTGGTATTTAGCGCTGTATCATCTTAACGAGATAAGTTTTCACAAACTCTATAGCAAAAAAGAACAGATTGATGACATAGAAATACATTTGAAGAAAGCAGAGTTATATGAAATACTCAAACGCGGAAAAGATGTGCTAAATGAGTATTATAAAATTCTTCAAAAGCAACCTAAGCATACACTAGCCAATGAGAAAATAGGGAATAAGCTTTTTCAGATGAAAAACTATGCTATAGCCTTGCCATTTTTAGAAAAAGCTTTTCTTTTCCAAAAAGACAACAGCAAGTTAGCAGAAAAACTCTCGGATATTTACGTACGCGAAAGAAATTTCCACAAAGCAAAAGATTGTATTGAAGCTGCTATTTCTAGTGAAAAGATTGTTCATTGCAGGCTAAAACATAAACGGATTAGCATTCTCTACCAATTAGAAGATTATGATGAGATCATAAAAACGGCGCTTTCCATAGATTCCAGCTATAAACAATCTGAAGACGTACGCTTGATGTTTGCCCTATCGCTTTTTCGCAGCGAACATTATGCCCAAGCCTTCCAGAATTTCCAAGAAATACTAACACGGCATTTAAACAATTATTCCAAAGTGGTTATTTCCGCTAGAGAGATTTTTTTCGAAATGCTTATGAATAGAGGCATGTACGAAGATGGCTTGGAGCAATTACATTTCATAGCCGACCAATCTTCTTATAGCTATCGAGAGGAAATATCTTTTTTCACAGTGCTTAACCAGCAAAAGGCTCTTCTGGAGGTTTTCACCGAGACTAAGGATGTGAAAAAAATTCAGACACTCAATGCCATGCTAAACAAAAAACAATATAGCATCATCCCCGATAGTGATGGCGTAAGAGGTTTTAAAAAACTCATGCCCGCGGCTTTTTTTGTCCAAATACAAGTTACTCCCCATGCCGGCATGGATGAACTAGGAGGTTCAAATAATAAGGCTTCAGCTGCAAATTTAGAGAAAGCCATTATTTTAGTAAATTTTCATCATAAAAAACCGGGAGCAAAGCTAGCCAAGCGAGTAAACGAAATTGTTTCAAACATTGTAAAGCCTGAAAATTCACTTTTTAAGATCCTAAATTTACGTGAAATGCCCAGCCTCAAAACAAAACTTTATGTTTTTAGCAGTCTTTCACTAGAAAAAAGCTTTTATGCCCATTTAGAAAACTCAATAGCTAGCCCGCTTCTTTGTTTGGGCAAAAATTTTCTTCATTGCCTAAGCCAAAATAGCCTAGCTCTTGAAAGATGCTCTAAAAATTCTAACCCTGACCTTAGTGCTGCCTTTCATGATAGGGATGAAGTTAAGCCAAGACAGCTACATACTGTGCATGCCTTCTTGGGAAAATCGAAACCCTCACTTGTCTTAGATGGCCGAAAGCAAGCTTTTCATGCAACCCTCCTCAAAGGTCGCAAATAGCCCCTTGCATCCTTCCAATTTTCCTCGTCAGCTTCATCAGCGCTAAAATTATTTACGAAAACATGTAGTTACAAAGCGTTTGGTTACGGCGCCGCATCGGGCGCTAAAATTATTTACGAAAACATGTAGTTACAAAGCGTTTAGTTACGGCGCCGCATCGGCGACAAACAGATGTTAAAGAAAAAGAAGACTTAGGCAAAACATAGCTGCATACAACGTGTAAAGCATGCCCACCTGAGACAGCAAAGCGTTAAACTCTTCGTTTTGTATGGTAAAAATACGCTTAAATCTTTTTATAATAAGAAACAAGCTAGCCGCAGACGTAAAGTAAAAGAGAATACTGTTATAGTATAAGCCCAGCCAAAACGGCATGGCAACAACTATTAAAAAACATAGTATTACGGTAGCTAAAGTAAAGCTTCTGCCAAAAGTTTGCACAAAATTTCGGCGAGCACTTTTTTTATCTGCAGCAATATCTCGTAAATTATTCATGCTCATAAGCAGCCATGCAAAACTACCACAAACAAGCGAGCTTAGAAAAGCCTCTTGAAAGAAGCCCTTAAAGCTAAGCCCTGCTAAGTAAAAAGAACAAAGGGTAATAATAGGACCAAAAAATAAAAACGCTGCTATTTCTCCAAGACCAATATAGGCAAGTGGGAATTTCCCGCCACTATAAGCAAAGCTAACAAACATGCTAAAAAGAGCCACGCCCAGTAACCATGCAGAGCTAAGCAAGCTAAGAACAATGCTTAGTAAAAAAACAAAGACATATAAAAAAAAAATAGCTTGCTTTACTTGTTTTCGGCTAACTTGCCCTTGCTGAAGAAGACGCTTAGGACCAAGCCTGTTTTCCCTGCTATCCGAGCTTCTCTGCGAGTCATAATAATCGTTGACGAAATTGCAAGCTACTTGCAGGAAAACTGCCGCTATTAAAAAGATAACTAATCGCAATAAAGCGCCTTGAATTCCATCGTAAGCCGCGGCATTTCCCCTAGAACCTAACAATCCCCACATGCCGCCTATCAGCGTAGGAGCTATCGCCGCTATTAAGGTTCTAGGTCGTGTGAAAAGTATCCACTGTTGCAAACTAGGGCTTGCCATAAAAAATTCTCAGGAGCATTCGCTTCTTAGACGTTGAGTGCTAAAGTTTAGCTTCTTAGAGGTTGAGTGCTAAAGTTTAGCTTCTTAGACGTTCAGTGCTAAAGTTTAGCTTCTTAAATTTTGAATGCTGAAGGTTCAAAAACACGAAACATGCTGCAGGCTTAAACGTTCTTTGCCTTGTTCAAACTTGCCTCTATGAAGGCTTGAAAGAGCGGCGCCGGTTTTTCTAAGGTGGAAAGTAACTCGGGATGATACTGGCAAGCCACAAAAAAAGGATGTGAAGGCAACTCCATCAGCTGCACAATACTCCCATCTTCAGTGCAGCCGCTGAACAGAAGACCGGCCTCTTCCATTTTTTTTATATAGGCATTATTCACCTCGTAACGATGGCGAAATCGCTCATGCACAAAAGACCCCTGTTCAATCTCGCCAAAATTCTTATATATCGAATATGCAAGACTCTCTTCTTTTAGTAGCACTCGTTTTCTGCCAAGGCGCATACTTCCTCCAAGCTCTGTTACATGGTTTTGTTCTTCTAAAAGATGAATAACCGGATCTTCCACCTGAAGGGCATGGTCATCGCTTAAGACCTCTGTTGTGCCTGCCTTTACGATACCGCATACATTTCTTGCAAACTCAATAACGCCTAGTTGCATGCCTAAGCATATTCCCAGAAAAGGTATTTTATGTTCGCGCAAGTAACGAATGACCTGAATCTTCCCGCCCAAGCCACGAGATCCAAAGCCACTGGGGATAATAACTCCATGAAAGCCTGAAAGCTTCTCGGCAATGCCTGCTTCGTTATAACAGGAATTTTGGGCTAAGTCTTTTTTTTCAAAATCCGAAACTTCTATGTAATGAATATCCGGACTTAAAAAACTCTTTCTGGCAAGCATGCGATGCACAGATGCATGTAAAATAGCCTCTCTCACGCTGGCATAAGAATCGCGGAGTTTCATGTATTTTCCACAAATAGCTATACGCAATGGCGGCAGTGGCCATGTAAGAGATTGCGGCTTTTCATGTGCTTCAAGATTTGCCGGCTCAGCTATGGCATCCGATAAAATTTTCAAAGTATTGGGAATACGTTTTTTTCGCGAAAAGAGAATTGATGCTAAACAAACATACAGCAATTCATTCTCTTTTACTCCAGAGCGTTCCAAGTCTAAGCGGCTTTCCATGAATGCCCCCACGCCTTGCTCGGCAAAATGCTCGATAAGCAAGTTCATGTTCTCCACATTCATATTAGAGATAACTTTATTCTCTTCGATATTACAATGCAGAGAAATTTTCTTGCGGATTTCGGTTGTCAGTTTTCTATCGCATCGGCAGAAAATGATTTCCGGATATATTCCTGCTTGATTCAAAAGTTTTATCGAGGCTTGTGTCGGCTTCGATTTCTGTTCTCCGCTGCCCTCCACTATGGGCAAGTAGCTAAGATGAGCAAATAAAATTCTTGCTGGGCCAATTTCATTTCGGATTTGCCGTACAGCTTCAATGAATAATTCATTTTCCATGTCGCCAACGGTGCCGCCAATTTCGATAAACACAACATCTCCGGCTTCTTCAGTAGCTATCTTGTACATGCGACGTTTTATCTCATCGGTTACATGGGGAATAAGCTGCACCGTGCGTCCAAGATACTTTCCAAGACGCTCATCATCTAAAATTTGCTTATACACCTTACCCATAGTGATGTTCCAACTACCTTTAGCACGAATACCTATCAGCCGCTCATAATGGCCGAAGTCCATGTCTACTTCGCTGCCATCGTCTAACACGAAGACCTCTCCGTGTTCTACTGGGTTAATGGTGCCGGGGTCGGTATTAAGATAGCCATCGCATTTAATGGCTACTACCTTGTTATTTTTTTTTAACATGGCTCCTAAAGAAGCTGTTAGTACGCCTTTTCCTAAGCCGGAAACAACGCCACCTGTAATAACAATAAACTTGCTTTTGCTATTCGGCTTCATCGTCTAAGCCACTCGGCTAGCGTCAAAAAAAGAGTTTGTTTTCGCATGATCTTGGGAAGAAAGATTTTTATTTGCTTCCTTACTTCGGCATGCTTTGTTGCAGAAACAGCCTAAGGCATCTTCATTTAATTGTAGCATTCTTTATAAGAAGCAAACAAAAAAAGTGTTGGGGAAATTCAAATATCGAGGAAATTATTTTTTAAAAGAAACTAAACGCAAACGCTTGGACAAGCCCGATGAAAAAACCAAATACTGCCCCTAAATTTTCGATAAATCTGAATTCTTTGCTTAAAATAGAGAAGAGCACTTCTTCTAGTTTTTCAGAAGAAAAGTCTTCAACCTTTTGCCTAACCAAGAGTTTTATATCTAAATCTCCAAGAAATTTATCGGCGAGTAAGTTTTTTATTTCATCTTTACGAGTTTCCCAGTCTTCAAAAAAATTTTGTTTCACGGTTTCAATCAGAGTATCCGTAACAAACATAGCCGCCATGGGTATGAATTTCAACAACTTATTACGCAGAAAGTTATCCAAATAGCTTTCCAGCATTTTTTTGATTTCCTCGTCTACGCTAGGGTTATATAGAATTTCTTGTTTTAAATCTTCTTTATTCAGGATGTTATCGGCCACTAAATCCCCGAGTTTCCGAGCTAATGCCTTCTGTCTTTTCGGAAAGATGCCTTGAATTTTGAAAATACCAAAGCCTCGTGGCTGCCTAGGATGAAAAAGCATTTTCACCGCCAAGTAATTTGTAAGCCAGCCTATAAAGGCTGAAGATAGCGGCACTATCGTAAACAGGAGTAGAAGTCTCATAGCATTAAGATACCTTAGCTGAACAATAAGAATGAGCATGCTTAGCGTTCTAAGCTGGATGCATCAATAAATTAAAATATCTGAATGAAGCCCTGCGCTAGGTTACAGCCTTTCATATTCAAAAAACCTTGAAAGAAAATCATGATAATGGCTATTTTTTATACTTGCCTTTGTTTCTGGCTTAAAATTCACCATTTTTCTTAGCCTTTTCTTAGCCTTTTGCTTTTTGCCTAGAATTTCTAATTTTATATCCTAAACCTTTTTTGTTTTGAGGCAAGATTGCATCAAGGTTCGCATCTGCTTCCGGCAATGCTTCAGCTTAAGGCTGTAGCTTCTACAGAGCCAGCTTAGACTGTGGCTTCTACAGAGCCAGCTTAGACTGGGCTTCATTTTTTGCTTTGTTGATTCGATTCTCGCACGCAAAATACTATATCACAATTCCAGCAAAAAAGCAAGTGTTTTTAATATTACGGGCTAGCCATATTTAAGAGCTATATCAGCTAGCAAAGGTAACGAAAGCATCTCGTTTAAAAACCATTAAAACATTTTGTTTAAGCAGCAGGCTTTTGCTAGCATGCTAAGCTCCATCTTAAATAGTATAAACAAAGAATTCCTTGTGTATCAGTATCAGCTTTCCAGTTTTTGATTTGAGTGTTTTTGATTTGAATATTTTTAGTTTGAGTGTTTAGTTACTTAAATTCAAAAACTATTTTTCTTTGTCTATTTCTTTGTCTAATTTCTGTCTAAGGCCTATGCCAAGCTTACGTAAAGTTACTCTTACTTATTTATATGAATTCAGGCAAAGCTTATAGCTAAAAGTTCAAATTTCAACCAAATTTCAACTATACATTTATGAATACTCAACGATACAATAGAATTTTTTCTAAAAAGTACAATACAAATAAAAAAAAAGATTTTTTTCCTTTTTTTATCAAAAATTTCCTATTAAATGTAATAATTTAGAAAAATACCTTAGGTATATTGAGCTTGTGAGCTGCTCAAGTTTTTTAACTTTACAACCTATGAGAGGAGGATTCTCATGACAACATATTTAATTCAATTTATTGTGTATCTTGGAATAATGTTAGCTGTTGGCTACTATTTCATGAAACGTACACAGACAAACTCGGGCTTCATAATTGGAAACCGGAGTTTAGGGCCATTCACTACGGCTATAAGCGCTGGTGCATCAGATATGAGCGGCTGGCTACTGTTAGGGTTGCCCGGCGCTGTTTTTCTCCAAGGACTTGTAGGCGGTTTTTGGATTGGCACAGGCTTGGTAGTGGGAGCCTATCTCAACTGGCTCTTAGTGGCACAGCCACTTCGTGAGCGTTCAGAGAGCTTAAAGGCCATTACGCTTCCTACGTATTTAAGCAATAGATTCAACGACAAGAGCAATTTGATAAAAATTGTGTCATCTGTCGTTATTCTTATTTTCTTTACCATCTACGTGGCCGCTGGTCTAAAAGGTGGAGAGAAATTATTTGCTTATACCTTCGAGGCATCGCCTACAGTGGCTTTAACGGTTACCACCTTAGTAGTAGTCTCTTATACATTTTTAGGTGGCTATTTAGCGGTATGCTGGACAGACCTTATTCAAGGCATATTAATGGCGGGCGCCTTAGCGTTCATAGTGATTCTGGGCTTTAGCAACACCAGTGATTTTTCGGCAAATGTGATAGCAGCTAACCCGAATGCCTTCAGCATCAAAACAGGTATTATCACCGCACTTTCGCTTTTGGCATGGGGGCTTGGCTACTTTGGACAGCCTCATATTCTAGCACGTTTCATAGGAATTCGCGATGCTAAAGAAATCCCAAGGGCAAGAAGAATTGCCATGACTTGGATGATATTCTGCCTTGTGGCAGCAGTGCTCATCGGTCTTATTGGGATGAGTTATAACCAAGCTAGTCCTTTAGCCGGCACGGATGATAAAGAAAAAATATTTTTAGCCCTTACCCAGGCCTTTTTTCATCCTGCCATTGGTGGTTTTGTATTAGCAGCCGTTTTAGCGGCTGTCATGTCAACCGCCGACTCGCAGCTGCTTGTCCTTTCTTCGGCATTAACTGAAGACTTGCCATTTTTCAAAGACAAAGATCCCAAAACGCTTTCCATCATTTCGCGCGGGGGCATCGTGGTCTTTGCCATTATCGCCTACATCATTGCCTTTGCCGATAAAGGCACTATCCTCGCACTAGTCGGTTACGCATGGGGCGGCTTTGGGGCAGCTTTTGGACCTCTTGTCATCCTCTCTTTAGTATGGGATAAAATCACCAAAGCAGGTGCTCTTACGGGCATGATTCTTGGCGCTACAAGTATTATTTATTTCAAAAATTTTGTTAGCGTAGAGGGCGAGTATCTCTATGAACTGCTCCCTAGTTTCTTCATTGCTTTCATCGGGATTGTCGTAGTAAGCTTGCTCACGCAGAAAAGTAAGCTTGCCCTGCAAGCCTAAGCTTAAGAGGCGCTAACTCTAGCAGAGTATTTTTAA
>JAUXHF010000270.1 GCA_030621685.1 Spirochaetota bacterium | reverse complement strand
CTGGATGTGCTAGTAGGATACGACCAATTTCTTTTATGAATTTGCTTGTGATTTTTTTCATTCTTTAACATTCCTAATTTTTTCGAAGTAGAGACTATACGGTTTTTATGCCGATGAGTTTCTGATAAGCTATTATAATTATAATTATAGTATTGATTTTTCTGCTAGGCCTAAAATAAGGCGAGCGTGATTAAGCCTAAATACTGAAAAACACTCAAGGTAACGAGCAGTAATTTTAGTAAGAAGTATTATAGTTAGAAGCATACTTTTATGAAAAAAGACATTGAGACATTTAAAAAATACTCTGGGAAAGCCAGCGAATGGTCGGCAGAATATTTGCAAAATATTGAGAAATACCCGGTGCGCTCGCAAGCAAAACTAGGCGATACGCTAAAGGCGCTGCCCCAACATCCGCCCGAGCAAGGCGAAAGCATGGAGGCTATTTTTGACGATTTCAAAAAAATAATACCGCCGGGCTTAACGCATTGGAATCACCCGCGTTTTCATGCTTACTTTCCCGGGAATAGCAGTATACCCTCCATGCTAGCCGAGCAGCTTATGGCCAGCATGGGCGCGCAGTGTATGCTCTGGCAAACATCGCCGGTAGCTACCGAGATGGAAATACGCATGCTGGAATGGCTGGCTAAGCTGATAGGATTGCCGCGCAGCTGGAAGGGCTGCCTTGTTGAAACGGCCTCTATGGCTACCTTCACGGCCATAGTTGTAGCACGGGAAAAAGCGCTTAATTTCCAAGGCAATAGCCAAGGTCTTAAAAAGAGCCAGCAGCTGCGTTATTACACATCGCCGCATTCTCATTCATCCGTAGTCAAGGCCATCTGCATGGCCGGCATTGGCGAGGAAAACCTTCTGCGAATTCCAGTGCAAGCAGATAACTCTGTTTCAGCGGAGGCTTTGGAAGCTATCATTGAAGCCGATAAGAAAGAAGGCTATTTGCCTGCCTGCTATCTAGGAATATTAGGCGGCACTGGTTTTGGCGCTAACGATAAGCTACAAGAAATTCTCCCCGTAGCTAAAAAACATGGACTCTACTCGCATATAGATGCCGCTTGGGCGGGTAGCGCGCTTCTTTGCGAAGAACATCGTCATCTTATAGAGGGTATTGAGGATGCAGACAGCTTCGTGTTTAATCCCCATAAGTGGCTGGGCGTACAGTTTGATTGCTCGGCCTATTTCATCAAAGACGAAAAACTTCAAGTTAAAAGTTGCAGTGTTCAGGCGGATTATCTTAAGACTGAACATGTAGGCGATCAGGTGGATTTCTCAAATTGGAGTCTTAGCCTAGGCCGCCGTTTTCGTGCCTTAAAACTATGGTTCGTGCTGCGTTATTATGGAGCGGAGGGGCTGCGCAAGATAATTCGCAATCATATTACATGGGCGAAGCTGGCAGCCGAAAAACTAGCCAGCCATAAAGGCTTTGAAATCGTTACGCCTTTATCGCTTTCGCTCTTTACTTTTCGTTATTGTCCAGAAACTCTGAGGCCTAAAACCTTAGAGAAAGAAAACGAACTTACTAAAAAATTGCTTAACAATATTAACGATGGCGGGCATACCTATCTTACACAGACTACTGTTTTGGGGAAATATGTTATTCGCTTTCAAGTGGGCAGTTTTAACGCTACAGAAGAACAAGTGCTTTCTTCGGTAGCGGCTATCACGGCTGCAGCAGAGGCCTTGTAAGAGTATTCTCTCTATTTTCGTAGATTAAATATATATATATACTTTTATAATTTTTTTTTACAGTTTTCTTTGAAGAAGAGATCTTCCAGCATAGTAGTTAAGCAGATGCATTTTAAAAAAACAGCCCTACTTGAAAAGTGGATGCCCCTTCAAATTCCAAGTGATGAAAAACTTGAAGGACGTTATGTGGGTATCGAGAAAATTTTACTGAAGCATCTCTTTCAGGTATTTGAAAAGCTCAAAAGCTGCCCTGCTGAAGACTGGCGATACTTGTCTTATGGACCCTTCAAAACCTATGAAAATTTTGAAACCCTGTTTGCTCCTTTTACGAGAAGCCATGAGCTTCGTTTCAAACGTATGGTATCGAAGCTATCAACGCCAGAGATGAATTTTCCCGGGGGAAATTCAGTGGGGCGAAATTCAGCGGGACGAAATTCGGCGGATGGAAATTTAGTAGGTTATTGTAGCCTGTTAAATATTAAGCCTAAGACAGGATCGATAGAGGTAGGCCACATACAACTTATGCCGACTTTTCAAAAGAGGCTTGAGTTTAGTGAAGCGGTATGGCTGCTAGCCAAGCAAATCTTTGCTTTGGGCTACCGAAGGTTTGAATGGAAATGTGATGCCTCAAATCTCCGATCCCGCCAGGCAGCGCAGCGCTTTGGTTTTAGCTATGAGGGAGTTTTCCGCCAGCATC
>JAUXHF010000346.1 GCA_030621685.1 Spirochaetota bacterium | reverse complement strand
TTTTTAAGAAGGGCCTTGCTAAGGTTATAGGCTGCTTGGCTAAGGTTTGTTTTTAAAAAGCGTAGCAAGAAATCTAGCAAGTTGTTTTTGGCTGAAACAGAATATCCTGCTGTTTTGGCTGGGCTAATGAGCTTCTGAAGTGGCTCTTGGAAGCCGAGCAAGTATCTATGAAAGTCCTTAGCTTTTATAAAAGCGTTTTCAAAAAAACTTTCGCCAGTTTCTTCGGGCTGAAAGGGCCTTTCTAGGGCCAGGCTTAGCAGCGAAACAAGCCTCTGAAGCTTTTGCCGCATGGATGATGTTCTTGTTGCTTTCCTGCGAGTGGTTAGACCATCTTGGGTTAGCATGTCTTGCTGCTTAGCATGTTCGAAAAAAAGGCTACTTTCTTGAAGCAAGGAGAAAGCATGTAGCCATTCTTTTTCAAGAGTATCTATGGCGATGAAATGAAAGGGCAAGCGGGCTTTCTGCTTGAATATCACAGAGAGTTCTGCTTTTTTATGAGCATTGCGGCTAGCAAAAACTATGGTTTTCATGAGGTTTTTTTTGGCATATGCACATGAAGAGCATTCATGGCTTCTGTTATGCTCATGTCAAGCATGTCTTCGGCGGTTTTAGCAAAGCTTGGCAGCAGCGTTTCCAGATTACGTGTTTCGGCTTCATTAAAGGTGTCAAGTACAAAATCAGCAGCTTGCAAGGCATGCGTAGCCGGCTCAAAGCTAGGCTGATGCCCAAGAGGTTGCTGGGCATGACCAATGCCGCAGCGCAGGCGATAGAATTTTCGACCAACAAGACCGATGACTGAACGAAGGCCTCTATGCCCGCCATCACCGCGGTCATAGGCTAGTTTCATCTGCGAGAAAATGAGGTCTTTATCATCGTAGATGAGTAATAAATTCTCTGGCTTTAGCTTATAGATCCTTAAGAGTTCAAGAATGGCCTGGCCGCTTTTGTTCATAAAAGTTTGTGGCTTAGCAAGGATGATTTGTTTAGGTTCTGTATTTTTTTTTGCTTCTCGCCGAGATTCCCAAATTTGGTTCTTATTTTTTTCTTTGAAAGCGTCAGGCGGAATAGCCAAGCGGTCTAACAGAAAATCGATAACTAAGAACCCAAAGTTATGCCGAGTAAAAGCATAGCGAGGCCCTGGGTTTCCAAGACCTACAATAAGCTGAATGGAGGAAGTTGTTTTTAGAGCTTTCATACGAGATGGAGATATTTACAAACAAAAATCTTAAAATTAGGCTATTTCTTTGAGGGCTGTATATTTTCGGGCTATTTTTCCGATGAAGGCTGGCTGGCATTGATGAAAGCAAAATATTACTTCAAAGAATGTTTAACAAAATCAATTCCGGCCTGCAGAGCTGGCTTGGCTAGCGAAGATTCTCGGCTTCCGCCTTGGGCAAGATTTGGCTTGCCTCCGCCCTTGCCGCTGCAGATGTCTAAGCTGGCACGGAGTATGGC
>JAUXHF010000010.1 GCA_030621685.1 Spirochaetota bacterium | reverse complement strand
AGCTTTTTTTATGGAATTTCTTATAAATTGAACACTACCTTAGTAAAAGAAAGTGTAAGGTACGGTAATATTCTATAAATATGCCAGGACCAGCGTACTAGTTTCTTGATAGCAGAGTTTTCCAGTTTTTATCAGCACGAAGGATAAAAACATCTTTATCTTTTAGCCATGTATGCTGAACGCCCGAGCTGAAATTTAAGTAGAGTTTGCCACTATAGACTTCCCATGCTTTAGGCGTAATAGAATACAGTCCATTTTTTGCGATACCCCATGCACAATAGCCACCGTATTGCGGAGCATAACTTTCTGGATCTGCTTCAAATTTGCTTAAATTTTCTGCACTGGAAAACAGCCATATGGCATCGTTCCAAGTAAGAGAGTAGCGGATATCGCCTTTTACAGGTTTTTTCTCTGTGAAATAGGCCACCGTATCGTATCCTAAAATAGCATAGTTTTTCCTGTTTTTCAGGGTGTTTATTTCATCAAATGACCATAGGGTGCCAATTAAGGAGCCTAAGAAAACTGAGGATAAAACGAAATAAACTAGTGTTTTTGCTAGGAAAGAGATTCGTTTATGCTTTTTTTTGTTAGTTTGAGCGGGGGTTACTGAGGGAGGAGTGTTTTTTTCCATGATTTTTCCTTAATTTTTTAGTTATGAACAAAGTAGTAATATTATAGGCTTAGAATAAAATTCTAGGCTTAGAATAAATTTTTCACGCTGTATAAGCATGTAAGCACGTAAGCATGTAAGCACTTCTATAGTTAGAACAGCAAAGAAGTGTTTTCCTGCCTATGTTTTTCTATAGTTTATATCCTATCATTATTTTATTAGAATGCAAGAAGTTTCTGATAGTAGGGCTATTTAAAAAAATTATTAATAAAATAATAGTTAGCTGTTTTTTTCTATGGTTTATATCCTATCATTATTTTATTAGAATGCAAGAAGTTTCTGATAGTAGGGATTTTTTTAAAAAATATTAATAGAATAATAGCTAGCTGTTTACGTTCCTAAGCTAGCAGGCCTAGATTTTGCCGTATTTCATTGCCTGTAATTTGCTGTAAAGTTTGTCTTTTGCGAATGCAAAGCAGCTGGCCATCGCTGGCAAGCAGATACTCTGCGGCTAAAGGGAAAGAGTTGTAGTTACTAGAAAGAGCAGAGCCATAACCGCCAGCCGCGCCAATAAGTACATAATCACCTGTTTTTGCCAGCGGAAGTTTAATGCTTTCGTGAATATTGGGGTTTCCTTTCTCTGGAGTGAACAAGTCTCCATTTTCGCAGCAATGTCCCACTACAATGTAGTGTTTTGTTTGTAGTTTTTCTTTGATGTTGCGCGGCTGCATGGGTATTAAGCTAATTTCATGTCTTGAGCCATATAAAGATGGGCGAATGAGGTCATTCATGCCAGCATTCAGTTTTAAGAAATTTCTGCCACCTTGGGAGGCTGGGCCGGTTGTTACGATATCGGCTACCTGAGCTAAGAGTACGCCGGCTTCAGCCGTAAGAAAGCCCCCAGGCTCTATTTCCAGAGCGAGCTTTCTTCCATGTTTGGCATAAAAAGCAATAAAAATTTGTTTTACTTCCGTGCCAATTTTCTTTATATCAGAGCGTATATCTAAGCTATCTCTTCTGGCTTTAAAGCCTCCACCGAGGTTCAACGTGCGAACCTCGGGAAAGTGGTGGAGTATTTTGAAGGCCGCTTTGGCACAGCCTAGCCACTGGCTAGAGTTGATGCCCGAGGCTGCATGGATATGTAATCGAGTAATATGCAGTTTATACTGGCTAGCTATTTTTAGGCAGCTGGCTATATGCTCATGCCAAATACCAAAACTAGAAGTTCTGCCACTAACGTTTGTTTTGTAATGGATGTCTACGGGGCTATCTATATTTAAGCGGAGGGTGATGGGTGTTTTCTGGGTGATAATCTTAGCCTTAGCATAGCTGAGTAATTGATAGAGCGAAGAAATACTAACCTCTGCGCCTTGTTTCAAAAACCTTCGTAACGATGGGGCATCGATGGGTTCTTGTGAGGTGATCAGAATTTTACTGGCAGCGATGCCTGCCAGTAAAATTCGTTCAGTCTCGTACGTAGAAGAAGCAAGAAAGTGAAGCCCACGCTTATCGAAAAGAGTTAAGAGGTTTTTATTGGGATCAGCCTTAATGGCAAAGCGCAGGGTTAGCCCGTAGGCATGTGGCATGGCTTGCAGCTCTGTGGCAGCTTGCTGTAATTTTTTTTCGCTATACACATAAGCTGGAAGCGTGCATATCTGGGCTAGTTGCCTAATAGTTTTTTGAGAGAAAAATTGTATCTTTTTTGGGAGATTCTTTTTTACTCTTGAATTCTTGCTTGTATTTTTTGCTGGGTTGCTTGGTTTCATAAAAGTGATGTATATAAAAAATAGTAGCTTTGAAAAATATGCTATGCGTTAAACGTTAAACGTTAAGGTTATAACTATTTCTCATGTTATGGCTCTCTTAGTAATACTGGCAGCGCCTTAAAAGGCGTAACTAATTAAATATATTTACGTAGCTGTTTTTTTTAGCTGGCATGGCCATGATTGGGCTAGGCTGGGCTAGGAAAGCATGGCATGCAGCTTGGCTAGAAGAGCGCTAATGTTGTTAAGCGGGAGGGTGAGGCGTTCTCCTGTACGGCGAATTTTCAGCTCGCATTGCTGGGTTGCCAAGAGCCGCGAAGATATAATCAAGGATAAGGGTATACCGATGAGGTCAATATCTTTGAATTTCACGCCGGGGCTTTCTAAGCGATCATCCCAAAGACATGAAATGTTTTCTTGCCCTAGCCGATCATACAGTGCGCTGCTTTGTTGCAAAATTTCTGGCTGAGTGCCTATGCTGATAAGCGCTGTTTTGAACGGGGCAATTTGCGGCGGAAAGATAATGCCGTGCTGGTCGTTATTACTTTCGATGATGGCGGCTAAGGAACGGTTTACTCCGATGCCATAACAACCCATGGTAGGCGTTATTTTCTTGCCTTGTTGGTTTTGAACGCTTAACTGAAAGGCCCTTGAGTATTTCTTGCCCAATTTGAAAATATGTCCAACTTCTATGCCTTTGACCTGCAAGAGTTTTTCGGAGCAATTAGAGCAAGCAGCGTTTTCTTGTACAAGAGAGATGTCGTGAAAGCTGAAAAGGTCACCTAGCGGCAAGGCTATATCGCGCTGCATATCCACACCTATGAAGTGATAATCTTTTTCATTGGCACCAGCGCAAGCTTGGCTGAGGTTCTTTAAGCTGATATCGGCAATAACCCGTGGAGGCTTTTCTAGATTGATAGGAGAGAGGTAGCCTTTGGGGCAATGGAAAACAGCCTCAAGAGACTCTGGGCTGGCTAGGCGTATGTTACTGGCTAGCAGAGCTTCTAGTTTTGTCTCGTTCAGTTTGAAATCGCCGCGGAGAATGAGTATAAGGGGCAACCAAACGTTGCTGTCGGCAGTTTTTTCGTATTCGTAGACTAAGGTTTTTATGCTTCGGGTACTATGGCTATGCAGAAA
This sequence comes from Spirochaetota bacterium, assembly GCA_030621685.1. Taxonomy (GTDB): domain Bacteria; phylum Spirochaetota; class UBA12135; order COTS27; family COTS27; genus JAUXHF01. The sequence continues at coordinate 12,732 of JAUXHF010000010.1, read as the reverse complement.
AGCGGCTACCTTGCTAATGGTATCCTGATGAGGAGTATGCACTTTTTCTAGCTTGGCTAGGCTGCTGGTGGTGGCCTTGGGGGGAGAGATTTGTTGTATGGCCTTTTCCAAGTTTGCTTTATAAGAACAAGCTGAGCAGAGAACGAGGGTCTCCTCGCCCACGGGGCTTTTTACAATAAATTCTTCGGAATCTTGCCCGCCCATAGCCCCGCTAGAAGCGGCTACATGCACGAAATCCAAACCCAGCCTCGTGAAAATATTGATATAAGCCTGGCGCATGGCCATGTAGGTTTCATGCAAGCTTTCTGCATCAACATGAAAGCTATAGGCGTCTTTCATAATAAACTCTTTGCTTCGCATAACGCCGTAGCGCGGGCGGATTTCATCACGAAATTTTGTGGCTATCTGATACAGGTTCACAGGCAACTGTTTATAGGAGCTTATCTGTTTTTCGATAAGCTGGGTGAAGGTTTCTTCGTTGGTTGCCGAGAGGGCGAGGCCGGCATCATTTCTATCAAGGAATCGAAAAAGCTCGCGTTTAAAAACCTTCTCTCGGCCGCTGCGTTGCAACAGCTCTGCAGGCACGAGCAGCGGCATAATGGTTTCAATGGCTCCGGCCTTATTCATCTGCTGACGAATGATGGCTTCCACATTACGCAGGGCTAATAATCCATAGGGAAGATATCCATAAAGCCCAGAGGAGACTTTATGGATAAGCCCAGCGCGAAGCATAAGTTTATGCGAGTTAAGCAGGGCTTCTTGCGGGCTGTTTCGTTGCGTGGGAATAAAGTATTTTGAGTATTTCATAGACTGCTTAGAGCTTTTAAAGTTTAGGCTTGTTCTAGAAAGAAAGTTTCTAGAAGGTTTTTTTGAGGCAAGTACCCAATCAAAAAATTTTGTTTTCTATCAGTTAGAAATCAAGGGTGTCCATGATCTCTTCAATGAGGCCAGCTAAGCTGGGACTGCAGCTTACAAGTGGCAAACGAGGCTGGTTAGAGGCAATCAATTTTTTTTTATAGCATGCATGTTTTATTGGAATGGGATTAGATTCCATAAACATAGCCTGGGTAAAGGGCAGAAGTTTATGATGCAAGGCAGTAGCTTCTGCTGGCTGGCTGTTTTGATAGAAGCGAAAGACTTGTTTAACTTTTTGGGGATACAAGTTTGAGACAACAGAAATACAGCCAACAGCCCCAATGCTAAGGAGCGGAAGGTTTAGGCTATCGTTTCCAGATAGCATATCATATTCGGGAATTTTATTTTTCAGAAAAATGGCGAAATCGACACTACCGCTGGCTTCTTTCACGGTGTTAATGTTTTTAAATTCTTGTAGGCGTTTAAAAGTATCTATATCCATAGATACGGCCGTGCGTCCTGGAATATTATAAATAATAAGCTCGCAGCCAACGGATTTTGCTACAGCAGCATAATGGCGATACAGGCCTTCTTGCGTAGGTTTATTGTAGTAGGGCGTAACCACAAGAATGCCATCTACGCCAGTAGAATCGGCATGTTTAGAGAGCGAAATGCATTCAGAGGTGGCGTTGCTTCCTGTTCCGGCAATAACTTTTATGCGACCACGAACTTTTTTGGTGATGAAACTCACTACTTCTTGATCTTCCTTATGGCTAAGGGTAGGCGACTCGCCGGTAGTTCCAGAGGCAACAATCCCATCCATGCCAGCGGCTATTTGGTTTTCTATTAATTTCTCAAGCGATTCGTAATCAACGGCATCGTTAAAGAAAGGTGTGACTATGGCTGTAAAGCAACCTTTCATTTCTCTCTTCCCTCTTTCTTTCGTATGTTTTGTATGTTTTGTATGGATAGGTCATGGTAAAACACTTGCTGGCATGAGTTTTGCAGAACATATCATATGTATTTTATCATAATTTTTTAAACTCTCTAAATTCTTATGAGCTTAAGGCTTCAGTATAGAGTTTTGAGCTTTGAGCTTTGAATTTTGAATCTTCTATTTTTAATGAAATAAAACATTGCCTTTAAATATGGTAATTGGGAGCTTCAGCTTGCCAGCATCGTGAAAATGAGGTTTTTTGAGTGAGGCATGGCTATATACTTTTCAAAAATTTGGAAGTAACCCTTTAAATATGATAATTGGGGGCTTCAGCCTGCCAGCATCGTGAAAATGAGGTTCTTTGAGTGAAGCATGGCTTATACTTTTCAAAAATTTTGACGTAACCCCTTTAAATATGATACTTGGGAGCTTCAGCCTGCCAGCATCGTGAATATGAGGTTTTTTGAGTGAAGCATGGCTATATACTTTTCAAAAATTTGGAGGTAACCTTTAAATATGGTAATTGGGAGCTTCTTTACGCATATCAACATCGTGAATATGAGATTCTTTGAGTGAAGCATGGCTGCTTTTCAAAAACTTGGCTTTCTTGATGAGCTCTGCTAGGGTAGCCGCGTCAATATAGCCCATAGCCGAGCGGAGGCCGCCAGCCATTTGGTAGAGAACATCAGCGACAGGGCCTTTCAAAGGCACAGAGCCTTCAATGCCTTCGGGGATAAGTTTTTTTGAATCTTTGTTATCTGCTTGAAAGTATCTAGCTCGAGAACCTTGTTTCATGGCAGCCAGGCTGCCCATGCCACGATAGCTTTTATAAGAAATGCCGTGATACAAAAATAATTCACCGGGGGCTTCCTCAACGCCGGCAAGAATAGAACCCATCATAACACCGGCTGAACCCAAGGCTAAGGCTTTAGCGATATCGCCGCTGAAGCGAATGCCGCCATCGGCAATAAAAGGCACTTTAAGCTCTTGGCAGGCTTTTTGAACGTTCATAAGCGCGGTGGCCTGAGGAACGCCCACGCCGGTAACCACTCTTGTGGTGCAAATAGAACCTGCGCCAATACCAACCTTGACACTATCGGCGCCGGCCTCTACTAAGGCTCGGTAGCCTTCTGCAGTTGCCACATTTCCGCCCATTACTTCTGTTTTAGGAAAAGCATGTTTGATTTGGCGTACCATGTTCAGCACTTTCTCTTGGTGTCCGTGGGCGGTGTCTACCACGATGATATCCACATAAGATTGTATAAGTTTTTCCACTCGCGCCATCTCATTCTCGCCGATACCGCAGGCAGCCCCAACACGCAAGCGGCCATCAGAGTCTTTGGTGGCTAGCGGATAGTTTGCATCATTGATGATGTCTTTTAAGCAGACGAGGCCTCTTAGTTTTCCTGATGGGCTGACCACAGGCAATTTTTCAATTTTCTTTTCTTTAAAGACGTTTTTTATTTGTTTCAGGCTTAGGTTTTCTGGAATGCTGATGACAGGTTTGGACATCAATGAAGATATCGTTCGTTGGTCATTCTCGACAAAGCGGAGGTCGCGGTTGGTAACAATGCCTATGACTTTTCCCGATGAGTTTATTACTGGAAAACTGCTGATGGCATATTCCCGCATAAGGCCTAAAGCCTCGTGTATTTTTTTTTCGGGCTGCAGGGTAATGGGGTTTTTAATAATGCCATTGGCAGAGCGCTTAACAATACTCACCTCTTTCACCTGATCGACCACCGAAAGGTTGCGATGAATAATGCTCAGTCCGCCTTGCCGGGCTAGGGCTATGGCCATGTCAGATTCGCTAACGGTATCCATAGCGGCGGAAATGAAGGGCAAATTTAACTTAATTTGTTTGCTAATCTGCGTAGAGATGTTGGTCTCATTGGGCAAAACACAAGAAGCGCCGGGGACTAACAAAAGGTCGTCATAGGTAAGGGCTTCTTCAATCATTAGGGGAAGGAGGGCGTGGGAATCATTCATGGGGGGCTGGGCTTATTAGCTGTTTTTCTGCAAGGGCTAACGATTAATAATTCTAGCTATATCGTTATAATTAACGAAAATCATGAGGAAGATGAGGGCAACAAAGCCGAGGAGGTTCAGCGTGCGAATGAGGGCTGCTGGCGCGGGCTTTCGGCTTAACAGTTCATAAGAAATGAATACGGCATGGCCGCCGTCTAACACGGGAATGGGCAGCAAATTTAAAATGGCGATGGAAAGGCTTATTTTGGCAAACAAAAGCAAGAAATATGAAGGCGTTTTTATTTTCGAGAAGGTCTGAAAGGCATCAACAACGGCAATGGGGCCACCAACGGCTTCTATGGGGACATTGCCAACAAGAAGTTTATAGACAAACAAGAAGGTTTCTTTTATCTCTCGAAAAAACAGCGGCAGGGTTTTTACGAGGGCTGTGCCAAAAGGGTAGCGGATTATTTTTTCTCCGCTACTCATAGGAAGAGGCAGGCCAACAATTTTTTGGGGGAAAGAGTCATCGGCATAGCTAAAACCGATGCTACTGTTATTTCGTAAAACCTCAACTTGCTTCAAGCCAGCAGCAGAAGTTTCATAGCGCAATAAAATGTCGTTTTTGCGTAAGCCGGGTATTTGTTGTTTCATCTCTTGGCTAATAAAAGAAATTTTGTTACCGCCCTGCCTGCCTTGCTGAGGAAATACGCCTAAGAAGAAAGCCTCACTTGCTTCACTGTAAAGGGGGGTGAGCATGAAGTCTAAGGTCTTGTTGTTTCGTAACACCGAGAGGGTTAAGGGGCTGTTGCCCGGAGATTCAGCGGATACTTGGCTAGCAATATTGCCGCTTACATTTTTTTCAAAAAAATCCACTCGATAACGTTCCATGGCGGTTAGCAAGTTATCGTATCCTAAGATGGGAGACTGGTTGATGGCGGTAATGGTATCGCCGTTTCGAATGCCGGCCGAGTAAGCAGCGCTCTTGTTTGCCACTGAAATTTTGCTTTCCAGCAAAAAGCCGGGTTGGGCGATTTCTTCAAGCGGAACTTGTAAGCCCTGCAATCTAAGCTTCTTGCCAGCAGAGCTGAGGAGGCTCACATTGAAATTTTCGCCGGGGTTGTTCTCTATTATCCGTGCTATGGATGGCGTGGTAGTATATTCAATCCCGTTAAATTCTAGGCCCACTATTTTCATGCCATTTCGAAGCCCTGAATTGTAGTAAGGTGAATCGGACTGCAGGCCGCGAATAGTTGCCGAAGGATAAGGACGAATGCCTAATTGAGGAAAGGGAATGTCTTCTTCTTGCTTGGCTAGGGTAGAGACTCTTCGCCTTACTCCTTGCTTATCGGAAACGGTAAGATGGATTATCTCTTTCGTTCCGGTAAAGACCGTTGCCGTAATAATATCTTCATAGCTTGCCACGGGATTATCGTTAATAGCAACAATGCTTTCTCCTGTTTTTAGATTCGTGCTACTAATGGGAAATTCAGAGTTAATGCTGCCTACTTGGTTCGTGAAAAAAGGCACACCTAAAAAATAGGCTATGAAGATAAGTGGGAAAGCCGAAAGAAAGTTCATAAACACCCCGGCCAGCACCACAAAGAGCCGTTCAATTGGCTTTTTATTCGTGAAGCTATCGGTATCGTTAGTTTCTTTTTTAGCTGTGGGGACATCTTCTTGCCCCTTCATTTTTACGTAGCCGCCTAAAGGCAGAAGTGAAAGAATGTAATCGGTGCCTTTAGAGTCGGTATAGAGCTTTGCCACACGCCAGCCAATTCCTATTGAGAATACCTCAACGTGAATGCCTACTCGCCTAGCGGCGAGAAAATGCCCTAGTTCGTGAATGAATATGATAAAGGTGAAGCCTAGGATGGCTATGAAAAGTGTGATGATAAATGTGGCCATATTCGTTGTTGATTAATTCTCTGTGTTGTTTTATTTCGCTACTATATCTCGCTACTATATCTCGCTACTGTATTTTGCTACTGTATTTTGCTACCGTATTTCTCTTTGTATTATAATATGTATCGCAGTCATATTTAGAAGTGTTTATATGCTAAGAATATATGAATTCCAATTCTTACTTTCATGAGAAAACAAGTTTTCTCAAATTTTGCTTAAAGAGCAGCTGGTTACTGTTTTCTCTTCTTTTTTACATCTATAGTATTAAAACTAATATAAAATAAAAAAAAGACAAAAGGAAATTCTAGGAAATTCTAAAAAATTACTTAAAAATTTTTGGAAAATGATTGTAATATCTAAAATAGCTACAGATTGGCAAGTATATAAATTTTGAATTAAGACTTAAAGCTAAGCATTTTTGCCTAGAACGAGGGCGCGGGCATCTTTTCTAGCGGCTAATAAGATATTTATATCGGTAATGATATTGCCGATTTTGAATTCTGGCGATCCTGATTGTTTTTGTCCCAAAACCTCGCCTGGGCCACGCAGGGCTAAGTCTAAATTGGCTATTTCAAAGCCATTGGTAGTTTGGGTAAATTTTTGAAGGCGATCAAAACTTTGTTCATTTGCAGTCTGCTGCGAGATAAGGTAGCAGTAGCCTTGTTTTTCAGCTCTGCCCACACGCCCGCGTAGCTGATGCAGCTGCGAGAGTCCAAATTGCTGCGCCGATTCTATAATAATAACGGTAGCATTATCGTGACTTATGCCCACTTCCATCACCGATGTTGAAAATAGCACCTTTATCTTACCGCTGTAGAATTGCTGCATAAGGCTTTCTTTTTCTTGGCTTTTCATGCGACCGTGGATGAATCCTGTTTCGATGTTTGAAAAGGCTTTGGCTGTAAGCCGTTTATATTCCTTGCTTAAAGACCGTAGTTGTAGAGACTTGCTCTCATCGATAATCGGAAAAACAACGTAGCCCTGCTCGCCTTGGCTTAAGCGACTATAGAGAAAACGGTAGGCATGTAGGCGCTGATCTTCGGAGAGCAGGCGGGTTTTCACTTCTAGATCTGTGTTTGGTTTTTTACGTATTTCACTGCGCTCCATATCGCCGAACAGGGTCAGGCAAAGAGAGCGGGGAATGGGAGTTGCGCTAAGCGATAAAAAGTCGACTGTAGGCCCTTTCTCTAAAAAAATTTTGCGCTGCTCAACGCCAAAACGCTGTTGTTCATCAATAATACACAGTGCTAAATGGCCAAACTCTATACTTTCTTGAATAAGTGCATGCGTGCCAAGCACGATGGCATCGGGGTTTTCTTGTAGCTGCTGTTTCCTTATTTCACGTTCTTTTGGTGTTTGACCTCCCAATATTGTTAGTAAAGGCACGCCTAGGGGCTTTAAGAGCTGCTTAAAGAAGCCTTCATGCTGGAGAACGAGAATTTCTGTGGGGGCCATGAGGGCTGATTGATAACCATTTATATGGGCGTAATACATGGCAAGCAGCGCTAAGATGGTTTTGCCGCTTCCCACCTCGCCTTGAATCAGTCTTTGCATGGCATATCCAGAATTCATATCTGCTAAAATGTCTTGCAAGGCGCTATGCTGCTCGGGGCTGAGCTTAAAGGGAAGGGTTTTGATAAAGCGTTCAAGCATCTCTTTTTTATGATAACGCTGGGAATCTTTGCCTTGAATTCGATTTTTCCTATCTTCAGCCAGTTTTTTTTGGAGTATATAAAACTCTTCATAAACCAGCTCGCGGCGGGCTTTTTCTAGGCTAGCGAAATTTTTGGGGAAGTGCTGCTGGGCAATATTTTTTTTCTTTGTTTGTAGTTTTCGGCGGCGCAGCAGGCTTTCATCTATGGCATAGCGAAAAGCTGACTCTGGAATTTCGGCAAGCAGGCTTTTCACCAGAGCGCGCAATCTTTTCTGCGTGAGATACTGCGTGCTGGAGTAAATACCTATAATGCTGCCGGCTCCTAGTTTTTCGGTTGCATCTTCTCGGAAAACCTCATATTCGGCAACGGTCATGTGCACTTCATTTTTACGCAGCTTCAGTTTTCCAGAGAGCAGGTAGGTCTCATTCTCTTTGAAGGTCTGAAAGGGGTTAAAAGCGAGTACAGAGAACATGTCCTCGCCGTCATGAAACAGGTATTTCTTTATTCGCCTTGTGCGAAAAACCACAGTTTGGCTTCCTTCGCAGCTGGCCTTAATGGTAGGAATCAGCAGCTCATCATCTTCATGGCTTGCCTGGCTAGCTTGGCTTATGTTAAGATAGCGGCTACGCTTTTCATAGCGAGCGGGCAAGTGGTAGAGCATATCTTCGGCGCTGAAGATGCCTTTTCTCTCTAAGGCGGCCTTCGTGCCTCGGGGAAGTTTCGGGAATATCTCTTTTAGTTGCTGCTGTAAACGTTCCATACATAGTTCATGATTGCCTTGGGGCTAAGGTTTAAGATTTAAGATTTAGGATTTTTTGCGCCTTGCATGTAGAGTGGAGTGGAGTGGAGTGGCTTAAATTGTCTTCCTGTGATGCCAATGTTCATTTAATAGTATAATAGGAAAAATTCTCGAAAATTTTTGTTTCTATAAAGCCTCCTTTTTGTTTAATTATAATTTCTTTTTTTAAAAGAAGAACAATTAAAGTAATGGGAAAGAAGGGGGAAAGAAGCCGGCAAGGTTTTTTCTCGGCATAACAGCTTGAATAAAGATAGGAGTTTTAGGCTAGAGAATTTAGGCTAGAGAATTTAGGCTAGAGAAATAAGCAAATAAGCAAGAAAGCAAGAAAAAATGGTAGAACAAGCTTCAAACCCTGTGGAAACAAAAGATTCTGCAGCAGAATATCTGGCGCCAGCACCGGCACCAGCACATTGGGCGGATGCGGCTGCCTTGCGGATTATCAAACAAAAAGGCGAGCAAGACCTCTATACACTGGCTTCGGGGATATCGCCATCTGGCACGGTGCATATTGGGAACTTCAGAGAGCTTATCACGGTAGATTTTGTGGCGCGGGCCTTGCGATACCTCGGTAAAAAAACAAGGTTTATCTTTTCTTGGGATGACTACGATGTTTTCCGTAAAGTGCCAGAGAATATGAAGCTAGAGCCGAAGCCTGGGCGAGTTTTTGGCGATGAAGGGCTAGCAGAGCCAGCAAACAGCAAGAAAACAAAAGAAAAAGAAAAAACAGAAACAGAAATTACCTCGAAAGAGCCTGTGGATCTTGAAAATTATATTGGCAAAGCACTTTCTGATGTTCCATGCCCAAGCGGCAAGTATGAATCTTATGCCCAGTATCATCAGCAAGCGATAGAAAAACAGCTGCCGAAAGCAGGCATAAGGCCAGATTTCCTCTATCAAAACAAAAAATATAAGGCAGGCGAGTATAACGAAGCCATAAAAGAAGCTTTGCTGAAACGAAAAAGCATAAGAAAAGAGCTGAATAAACATAGAACACGGCCATTAGATGAGGCTTGGCTGCCCATCACCGTATACTGCCGAGCATGTGGTTTTAATGAACTGCGTTTTACTGGATACGATGAAGCCTATAACATAGGATATTTTTGTAAGCGTTGCCAAAAAGATTTCGAGGTAAATTTCAAAGATGAGGGTGGGGTGAAACTGCTGTGGCGAGTTGATTGGCCCATGCGCTGGCGCTTTGAAAAGGTTGATTTCGAACCCGGCGGAAAAGACCACTCTAGCGAAGGCGGCTCATATCAGACAGCCTGCAAAATTTCAAAAGAGGTTTTTGAATACGAAGCGCCTATCTATCAACAATACGATTTTGTTCTCTTAAAAGGCCAGGGATCGAAGATATCCGCCAGTAAAGGCAATGTTATTTCTTTGGAATACTGCTTATCTGTGTACGAGCCGGAAGTGCTTCGTTTTATATTTGCTTCTTATAAACCGAATGTGGATTTTTCTCTAGGCTTTGGCGATGAAGTTATCAATGCCTATGATAGCTTCGATAAATTAGAAGCAGCCTATTTTGAACATGCCGAATTTGCCGAAAATACTCTGAAAAATGAGAATTCTGAGCCTAGACTGAACGCCGATAAAAAACAGCTGAAAAAATTACAGAAACTTCGCAGCAAGGCCAGAATTTACCAGCTCTCGCAGCCAAACCTTGAGTATCACTATGAAAGCCATGTGCAAAAGCAACATGGAACGGCGGTGACAGCACCCTTTCGGGCAGGATTCCGTCATCTTACCAGCCTTATTCAAATTCATGATTTTAACGAGGCTTTGGTGCTGGCATATTATCAAAAAAATTCCCCGCATGCTTTTGCAGAAAAAGAGGCAAGAGAGCAAGAACAAAAAAATTCCCCGCATGCTTTTGCAGAAAAAGAGGCAAGAGAGCAAGAACAAAATACGCAAAGGCTAAAGAGCAGGATACAAAGAGCAAGCTTCTGGATACGAAATTGTGCCGATGATATTTTTCGCTTTAGCCTAACTACGAATACTGTAGAACCATCTGATGAATTTGATTGGAAGGCTTTAGAAACATCGTATAAGAGAGCTTTGGAGGAGCTGGTACAAAGATTGCTTTATAAAACTAATTTTGCTACGACGTCTATTGCGGCGGGTAGCAGTGAAACCGAAGAAAAACCATCGGAAGAGAAAAAACTCTTCAATTATCTTTATGAGCTCATTCATGCCCATGGACTAGAGAATAAAAAATTTTTTCAAATTCTTTACAAAATTCTCATCAATAAAGAGAAGGGCCCAAGAATAGCAGGATTTCTCTTAAGCATTGGCAGAGAGAAGCTAAAAAAAATTTTTAGCAAATTTGAATAAGCCAAAGAAGCTATAAGCCTTAGGCCTTTTTGCTAGGCCAGCAGAGGTAGCTGCGGTGTTTTTATAAATATTTACTTAAAAATATTAGGAATTTTCAAAAAAACAGAGCAGTTCCATAGAGATAGGTTTTTTTATATTGAAAACTCTTTTCTTATGAAAGAAATATAGTAGAAAAAAATAGTAGAAAAAATTTATAAAAATGCTATAATAGACAACACGAAATTTCTGGCAAAAAAGTTTATACTTCCTCCTTTGTCAGTAAATATGAAAAAAAAATTGTAAAAAAATGGTAGAAGCTTCCTAAAATTTGAAGTTTTTACGTTTTTCTCCGAAAATTTAATAGACATTTTTTTCTGCTTGAAACATGTTTTGTTTAAGCAGTAAACGAGTGTTGAAAAAATTGTAATGTAATAAAAGATAAGGAAAATACTTTGCTATGAAAAAAATACTTTTAGCATGTTTAGCTCTTGGCTTTATAGGCACTGCTGTGTTATTCACATCGCTTATATCTCAAATAGTTGAATCACAGGTGTTGAGCAGCGTATGGCTTTCGTTTGAGCCAGAAGAAAATTTTGAACTTACAGGCTCTCGATACTTTGTTGATGAGGCCAAACAAGTCAAATACTATGAAAATGTCCCATTGTTTTTAAAAGAAACAGGAAAGTCAGAAAATAGTCTTGGAATGCGTGTTTCTTGGGATAGGCGAGGGTATCATTTTGCTGATTTAATACCAGAAAAAACAAATACCTATAAAGGCAGGCTCGTAAAAGCAGGCCTTTGGGTCTGGGGAGGGAACTACTTACATGAAATAGGGCTTATCTTCAAACGAAACGATGGTTATTCCTATAATGTCCCACTTGGCAACTTGGCTTTCTATGGCTGGCAGCGCAAAGAGAGCTTCTTGCCACAGGTTATCAGTAGCCGTAGCTCTTATGCTGATAGCTTTGATAAATTCGAATTTTCAAATATTCGACTCTATTCACATCCGAATGAACGTGTGAACAACATTTATGTTTTCTTAGATAACTTTGAAATAGATGAATCTATTTCTTTTTATAGTTATGATGGCTATGATATTGAAGATGCTATTCAGAAAGAAAAAGCTACTGAAAACACTGAAAAAACTGAAAGCAATTGATAAGTATACCGATTACCAGTAGTATTAAGAGAAACAGAAGAGAGTTATTAAAAGTATTTTTTAGCAACAGCCAGCTTACCACAGCGAAAGGATTTTTTATGAAATTATATACAGAAAACAGAAATTTTTCTAACCAAGAAATAAAAAAAGGTTTTGGGGAGTCAGGTTTTAAGAGAAGGAGCCTAGGCTTTATGCTTTTGCTGATAAGCATACTTTTTGTAGGGCCTTTGCTGGCACAGGATGCCGCTGCTCCCGATGACACGAGTAAAAATGCCGAAGCCGAGCTTGGACCAGATGGGAAAGTTGAAATAGAGAGCTATCTTGTAGATGATTTTGAAAATTCAGCCCTTTGGTATGGGGAAATGGAAATTGACGATGGCTTAGTTACGGTGCGCCGCGTTTATGGTGGTCCTCAAGAACTTAAAGATGCCGATGCCCAAACCAGCCAATTTGCCTTAGGTGCTAAAATCCAATTTCTAAGACGTTCTTTTTCGCAGGCTGCTGTAGAACCTCCAAGACCGGTGCGGATACCTGGGCTTACTCAAAAATTCAGTGTTTGGGTAAATGGCAAGGGCCTGCCTCATAAACTTTATGCGATTATCCTTGATTTTAAAGGTGAAAAATATAAAATTCCTTTTGGCGAGCTGAATTTCACCGGTTGGCAAAAAATGGAAGCTCCCATACCCAGTAACGTAGATCAAGAAAGCAAGGCCTATCAGAAATACTTCCATCGCCAAGGAATTACTTTCGTTTCTTTCCTCATTGAGTTTTCCGCGCTAGATGCTATTGGCAGTTATTACGTTTATTTTGATAACCTTAGCGCAGAAACAAATACGTATGTGTACAAGGATATTCTAAAAAACGATGCGCTTCCTAGCGAAGAAAGAGTTGACCCCATAGATAATTGGTAGGCTATAAAAGCCACAGGGCTTAGCTGAATTCAAACTACAAAGCCACAGAGGCTTAGCTGTTAGCTGTTTTAGCTTCGTTACAAAAATATACAAAGCCACAGGGCTTAGCTGTTAGCTGTTTTAGCTTCGTTGCAAAAATATACAAAGCCACAGAGGCTTAGCTGTTAGCTGTTTTAGCTTCGTTACAAAAATATACAAAGCCACAGAGGCTTAGCTGTTAGCTGTTTTAG
>JAUXHF010000358.1 GCA_030621685.1 Spirochaetota bacterium | reverse complement strand
AAACTCTTGAATGCCGATATTGTTGTCCACCACGGCTTGTATTTAGAGGCAAAATTAAGCGATGTCTTCAGCCAGCTTGCCAAAACAAAAGCCAGTATTCGCCTTTCCGATGCCTTTATTGAAACAGAGCTTATCTCTGTAAGCGGTCATAGCAAAGACTCTGCTGCTCCTACTGGCGCTAAGGAATCTGGTGGTTACGACCCGCATGTATGGTTTGACATTTTACTCTGGGGAAAAGCCGCCAAACACAGTGCCCATCAGCTCGCCCGCCTAGATCCTGCCGGAGCTAGTTTTTATCTGAAAAACCTTGATAGCTACCTTAAAGAGCTTTCCATGCTTCACGTAGACGTTCAAACGAAGCTTTCTGTAATACCCAAGCCTTGGAGAACCTTAGTTACCTCTCACGATGCTTTCTCATATTTTGCCAAGCAATATGATTTTGAAGTTCTTGCCCTACAAGGCATTAGTACCCAATCTATGCCCAGTCGCAAAGATATAAAAAATTTAGCCATGGCCATAGCCAAGAAAAAAATCCCTTCTATTTTTGCCGAAACCTCTGTTTCAAGCAAGGGCCTAGAGGCCGTACTACGAGAGACACGGTATGCTTATAAAACTTTACAAAAACAGCACCCAGAACAATATGCATCTTATACTCTGCCCCTGCTAGCTGATAGGCTCTACGGCGATTCGCTTGGACCAGAAAATTCGAAGGCCAGTACCTACGTTTCTATGTTTAAATACCAAATTCAAACAATTGTCACAGCGCTCTCCACACCTAGATTCTCAAGCCCTCTCCTTAGCATCAAAACAACAGATGCCCCTCTGCTTATTCAATAAGAGTCAGAATATTTTCATTCTTAGGTGTTTTTTCAGGCTGGCCAGGCTGCATAATAGAGTTGCTATTCTTGCTTCAGGCTATTACGCACGGGGCGGGGCGTTAGCAGTTTTTTGCTACTTCTCCATATACGCCTAGGCAAAAATAAATGAGCAACAACAAACAACAGCAAAACAACAGCGCCCTGGCCCTAGAAAACTTTCTCTATTTCCTACGGAGAGATGCTAGCCGTAGATAAACTTTCGTTTTCCACCCAGAAAGGCAGAATAGCCGCAATTAACTCGCCGGACACGAAAAACTGGGAAGCCAGAAAATATACTTTCTTAAACTAACTTTAAACCTCTTATTAGCCTCTTATAAATGAGCAACAACAGCAGCAAAACAACAACAACAGCAGGCCCTGGCTGTAGAAAACTTCTCTATTTCCTACGGAGAGATGCTAGCCGTAGATAAGCTTTCGTTTTCCATCGAGAAAGGCAGGATAGCCGCAATTGCAGGACCCAATGGAGCAGGAA
>JAUXHF010000233.1 GCA_030621685.1 Spirochaetota bacterium | reverse complement strand
TTTTTAATAAAGAAACTGTCGTTTTTTATTTTCATCGCTACTGAAGTTTTTTATGGTGTCATCTTTGCGGAAGAGGTCGAAGAGGTCGCCATCAATTTTGCCATCTTCTTGCTCTTTCTGTAGAATATCAAGGGCTTCTGCGCGGCGTAAAGATTTTTTATAAGGCCTGTCTGCAGCAATAAGCGCATCGTAGATATCGCAGATCGTCATAATCTTGGCTTGTTTAGGAATAAGGCTACTTTTTATGCCCAAAGGATAGCCTGTGCCATCAAGTTTTTCATGGTGAGCATGGGCTATCTCGGGAACTTTGCTTAAGGAGGCCGTCCAAGGAATTCGCTTGAGGAATTCAAAGGAATGCGAGACATGGCTTTGAATTTGCAGACGTTCTTGAGAGGAAAGCGTGCCGTAAGTAATGCTAAGAAAATCAAACTCATCTTTTTCTAGCAGTTCTCCGTGAAAACTTTCGCTACTCACAACTATGTTACGCATTTCTTTGAGCATGGAACTGACGCCTTTGTTTACATGACTGCCCTCATTGCTTTCTTCTGCGATAAGACGCCAATCAGAGATCTTTTTGACTTCGGCATTTTGCTTTCGTTGAATGGCCTCTAGCTTGATGTTTAAATCTTGAATAGAAATTTGTTTTTGCATGGCTTCGCTGACCAGCAAGGTTCGTTGTTTTTCAAATTTCAGTTTTGTCTCAACAAGTAAGAGGTCGAATTTCCGCATAAGATGCATGAATTTTCCGGGGTCTAACTTATTAGCTTTAAGCAGAATATCTTCGCGAACACCAATTTTGCCGAAATCATGAAGCAGAGCAGCATATTCAAGCTCTTTTAGTTGATCATCAGTGAAATACCAGTCATCAAACTGCCCGCCGGCGCGGTTACAGGCCTCGGCAAGGCGAATGGAATAATTAGAGACTCGGAAAGAATGCCCCGAAGTAGCCGGATCTCGCTGTTCAACAGCAGAAACCGAAGCTTCAACAAAGCCTCGAAAAAGATTATCTATGCGTTTGTAAAGGATGGCATTTTGGAAGGCTATGGCAGCAAGACTGGCCAAAGACATAAGTTTATGCTCATCTTCTTTCGTGAAGGTGAGAATGTCACGTTGGTTAAACTGGTCATAATCAATTATTTTTTCGTGATCTTCTTTCTTGTTGATGAGCTGAATAATGCCAATAACCTCATCTTTTTGTATGCTCATCGGCACGGCTAAGATGGATTTTGTGTGAAAGCCGGTACGTTTGTCAAACTCGCGATTAAAGGAATAACTGGCTTTCTCGTCAATCTCATAAGCGTTTTTGACGTTCAGTGGTTTTTTTGTCAGCGTGGTGTAGCCACCTAAGCTAGAGTTGTTCACACGCATAGAAAAACGCGTGAAATGAATTTCTTTAGAAGTGTTTTTAGTTACATAGTAAGTAAGAATGTCTTCTTTTGTCGGGTTCATCTCCTTGTCAAGTTTGCGGATAGCAATAGAACCGGCATCGGCTTTGGTGATTCTCATGGAGTTTTCAAGAATTTGCTCAAGCACTACCTGAGTGTCTTTTTCTTTCGAGAGTGAGATGCCAATGTTAAGGATTTCATCGGAAATAATACTTTGTTCTTGTTTTTCGCGAGAAAGCGGCTGATAGGATCTTTTCCCCGTTTCTTTGCGACAGGCGTAGGCTATAATCATGTTATAGAGAGAAATCTCTAACGCACTTTTTTCAATAACCTGATACGGTTTGTGGATAGGGCTGAGGCTAAGCTTGTTGATGAGCTTTTTTTGCTGGCTGCTATAAACAACCAGTAATTCTACTTTATTGGGTTTTTTTAGTCGCAATTCTTCTAGCAAGGGCGTAAGGCTCTGCTCATCTTTTGAAAGTATATATTCTATGGGCAGAATAAAAATGTTTTTGGGACCAGAACACTGCAGCGCTTTAGGCGTGAACAGGATAAAAGATCCCAGCCCCTTGTCTTGTAAAGTTTTGCTGAATAGCTGAATATCGCTGTGGAGCGTGTCGCCGTAGAAAAAGCACATTTCTCTTGCTTTTTTCAAATAGGCTGGCGTAGCAAGAAGCAAAGAATGGCTTTCTGTCATTTCTTGCCCTTTATTTTGCCCTTTATCTTGCCCTTTATTCTGCTTAGAATTCAATAGCGAAATAGCTTTTGTAGTTTTCCTAGCCTTTGTAGCCTTTGTAGCCTTTGTAGCCTTTGTAGCCTTTGTATGCTTTGAAAGAAGGACATTTTTTCTAGATGAGGGATGGCCTTTCTTCTTTTTAAGTGACGGCGATGTTTTTTTTTGCTTTTTCACGGTGGTTGTCTTTTTCATAGTTGATTTCCCATAAGATTAATCATGGCAATGGAATACGTCAGCATAGAGTTTCTTTTTGTTCATTGTAATAAAAGCTACAGTAATTCATCCCGAATAACCATAGTTTTATATGGTTATTTCTTTAAAATTTTTATCCTTAAAGCCTATCTACCATAATATTATATCGGGTATAAAAAGTAGATGCTATTAAAAGAATCGGTAAGTAAGCTGTTATTCTAAATACTAAGTAAAAATCAATCTTTCTAAGTGAAAATTAATTTTTATTGCTTATTAAGTGGAAATTAATTTTTTATTGCTTGTTGCCTGCCATCTAAAATAATGAAATTAAAAATTTAGAGTGGATAAAGTGCTATATAGAAGCCTATACACAGAGTTCACCCAAAATATCCTATTTTTATCAGAGATAGCCAGACTTCAGCAACAAATCTGCAACAAATGAAAAATATATGGAATAAATTTTAATACATTTTATATACTTGCAAAAAAGCGATATATTTGTTATATTAAGATTTATTGTATTAAAAATAAAGTATTTTGATACTGATAAATTAGAGAAGGTTTGGCCTATACTTTCTAAAATTTCTTAAAGTTGATAGAGGGCAGGGCTTCAGGTTATTTTGCCTAGCTTTGAAAATTTGTAAAAACAGAAATGAAATATCTAAGAAAACTTCAAAAACTAAACAGAAGCATACTTTGTTGCCTGTTTTTGCTAAGCGCAAGTGTAAACATACATGCGGAAACAAGCCCTGACCCTGATGCCGGCGAGCAAGAAGGCAAAGCGTTCAATTTTGAAGAGAAGCAAAAAGAAGTAAGCTCATCTAAGATGGAAGATGCCGCTAAGCCGGCTGCTGAAGATTCTTACAGGTTAGAACTTGTCAAGGAAGAAAGCAGTTTAGGCGGAAAAATCTGGGAAGAAAAAAGAGAGGATTTACTAAGCAAGAAATATAATCAAACGGCCATTATTCCCATAGAAGG
>JAUXHF010000124.1 GCA_030621685.1 Spirochaetota bacterium | reverse complement strand
GCTCTGTATCAATTTTATATTTTCGAAGCTCTGTATCAATTTTTCTCTTCTAGCGAAGGCAGAAACCATGTTGGATTTTTATACAAGGTTATCGCCCAAAAAAAGACCAAGAGAAACATGGGCGCTAAGGTATCTCCAAGTTTATCTCCGGCTAACTCCACAGCGATAGCTCCTCCCAAATAGGCGTTCAATAAAAAAAAACCAATTGTCTGGGTGGCTGGCAGGGCATACAAAAGTACGCTTAAAATTTCTAGGCTACCAATAAGAATGGCATGTTCGCCTAGGCCTCGTTCTGTTAAGGCTTGATGCATAGCTTCCTGACCGCTTAGTTTATAGAAAGCACTTATAAACAAGGGCAAGGCTCCTATGGCTACAGCTACTAAGATGAAAATGGGATTAGTTTTTCGTCTCATTAAAGCAGAGGTTCTTTGAAATTCAATCGGAAGCCACTGGCACGAACATGGCCGCCGCCCTTGTAGTGTTCTGCAAAACTAGCGCAATTCATTTTGCCACGGCTTCGCATACTTACTTTTTTTGTGTTTAAATTAATAAGAAAGGCATACTCTAAAGAATGCTCCTCTATCGCTCTGTTTAACAGGTCAGAGCTTTGGGCTTCGCCGTACATGGCTCCATATTTAAAACATTGGCTATCGTAGGCAACACGCATGCGTTTAAGCAGCCTATCTTCGTTTTTTTTCTTTTGCCCGGCAACATATTCTAAAATAGTTTTTTCTTTATCGCTAAAGCCTATGTTGGGGTTCTCTAGGAAACGTTGCATATAGTCCTCATCACCTAAAACATTATGCAGCATGGCTAAGGCTTCACTTTGCTCTTCTTGCTGAAGCCAAAGATCACGGTCGTTCGTCACGCGAATAAATTCTTCGTAGGGCTTTAAACTATCAACATCAGTATAGAAATCGGCATGGAGTTTCGTTATGCTATCAAAAAGGATTTTTGAACCACAGCGCGTTTCATCGAAAATAATTTCAACGTATTTGTTTTCTTTGGTCTCAATATCTTTCAGCCATTTCATCGTCTCGTGATGGTCATAAATGCCTAGGAAAACTTGCTTTTCAGCAGCTAAACGCATAAGTTTATTAAGCGCGCCAAAGCCCGGAGCAATATCAGCGATAAACATACGCTCGCCTGCTTGCAGCCCTTCCATATGACGCAAGGCCTCTTTGCCCACCGAATCGTGAGTAGCAAAGCCTACGTAGGCATTTGGCTGAAGCGTTCGCAAAACAACAGCAGCTGCTGCGCCATCGGGGCAGTTGCGGTGCGTAAGCAACACCTCTTTAATCCTAGTGTTTGTATTCATCTTTTCCTTGATTCGATATTTTTCCAGCGATAAAGGTATTCATTGAAGTTTCCCGCCCGCCATGTTCATTAGCTCATTAGCTCATTAGCTCATTAGCTTTAGCACTAGAATATTTACAGTGTTAGAAAAAATGTAGAAAAAAATTTTGAGGCGTTCTGTTTTTAAACTTATTTCTCTATTACCGCTATTACCGCTATCACCGCTATATTCAAGGCTAGTTTGCTTTCAGTTTATGTAGTTCCTCATTTAAAAAAAACACGGCCATCCCAAATTCAAATACAGCAAAGCTTCGCATAGAGACTTTTATGGGCATTGCTGCTTAATAGGAATACGCAATAGCAGGGTAAATCTGGCCGCCCCATTTCAGCCTAACAGGATGCTCTGGCTCCCAAAACACAAAGTAAGACATGTCTTTATTTGAAGATTCAGTAAGCGGAATTTCGTTAAGCGTTAGCGAGGTAGTAGTCCAGCCTGCCTCTGGGATATACACTTCGGTATATATGTGATACAGGCGCGTGGCTGCCCTGGCAGCTATGCCAAGCCGCCGTAAAATAGCTATCTCTAGCGAGGTTCGCTCGGTGCAAGCCCCCACACGTTTTTCGCTAAGCTCTTGGCTGCTAAGAAACATATCCTCAATATTCGTGTAGGTAAGGTTTCCACTAAAAAAAAGATCACGCTTTCGCCAATCGTAAGCAATTTCCTTATCCAAAATATTAACAACCTGATTCCATATATCCGCTACCGAGAGATTCGTATTCACTCGGCTGATAATAGAATCTATATAGCTAGAGGGAACTATTTTCTTTGAGAAAATAGTAAACTCCTCAAGAATTTGAGGCTGCTCTGTTTCCATTTGCTCTTTATAGCCACCAAGACCAATTTTCTTAGCCCGTACTTTAATATGACGATTAAGCTCTCTTTCTAGTGAAACTTGATATTTAAACTCGCTATAAAAAGAAATAATTTGGTTTTCTTCTAAGCTGGCTACCAAAGAACTTCCATGCTTATCGATACGTGGTTCTTCGTCAAACATGTCTATACCGGTTACCGTATTTTTTTTGAAAACTAACTCTCGTCCCCATTTTGAATATGGGAATTTAATATCTATTTGAAAGTCTTCCGCCTCTTCCAGCGAAAGAATATTAAGCTTATAGTAGCCATCGGCTGTATAGTTTTTCAGTAGATAAAAATTCACAGAGCTAGGCAAAATGGTTACAGATTTGCCAAGCCTCTTATAATCAATATACAGCACCACTAAGGACTTGCCTACATACTGGTTCACAGGCACGCCATAGACCCCAGAGAATCCAAGGCGTTTTAACTTATTCAAATCATCAAAGTTAAGCGGATGTGAAAACTCGGTAAGCACGTATAACCTCGTTTTCGGCACGCTGCGAAGCATGTCTCTAAGCTGTGAATTCAAAAACTCCTCGCTTTTTATATCAACAAGATCAAGGTAGCTATCTGGCAACAGGCGTACTTTGATGTTTTCAAGAACATCAGAGCTTTTTGCTTTCTTGCCCAAAACATCGGGAAGGCTAATAATTTCCTTACTCGCTAAAAGCTCCGAGGGACTACGTTGCTTGCTTTTGCCCTTATCCGTCCTACCTGGGACAAGCTTTTCTTGATTCTCAAGTGTGAAAGCTTTTTCTTCTTCGCCTAAAGCCAGAGAGCCAAAGGAAAATTCATTGCCGTTTTGAAAATTTTTCCTAGCTTTTCCTGCTAGCTCTTGCTCTCGCTCTCGCTCTTGCTCTTTGCTGCTTTCAGGCTTCACCCACTTCCCTAAATCAGCTATAGCTATAAGCCCACTTTTGTCGGCTACTAATAAGCCGATAACAATAAATTGAATAGCCACAATGGCTATAAATACTTTAAAAAAAGGACCTGCCCGGTAGCCTTTAGAATGTTTGGGATGCGGCATTTTTCGCTTCTTTTCTTTTATTTTCCGTACTTTTTAAAGCTCATACCAAGAGAACTTTACAAATCTATATATGCTTTCTATAGTAACAGTAATTTCTTAAATATATAAGAAATTCCTATAAAAAAATGAAAAGCAGTAAAAAGCAACCTCAACTAAAAAGATGTTGATGTAAAAGCACATTACTAGAACTCAGCGAAAACTGACATTTCAGCAAAAGGTTTACCGCAGCGTAGTTATCAAGTAAGGTTTTTACGCTAACCACAGCCTTGTCCTTTTTAAATAACTTCTTAAGGCCCGCTAAACAAAGCGCCTGTGCTACTTGCCTATGGCGCATCGTTTTATTTACGATGATATAATCTAGGCTTCCGTAACTGTAACTACAATCATAACGCTTGCCAGAAGCAGCCCGTTTGCTGTCTTTGGCTAGCAGGCTAAATTTTTTTAAATTTTCATTTTGAATCACACTAAGAAAGCCTGCTAGCTCCTCGCCTTTTCGGCATATAAGCACATGGTGAAGCGGGTTCTTAAAACTTTCAGATAAGGTTTCCATATATATCCTAGCCACCGCTTGCTCGGATATGTTTTCATCTAAATGATAGCGATTCATATACGGGTTTTCTGCTACTAACGTAAGCAGCTCACTGCTATCGGCTTCACTGGCTCTTAAGAAACGATAGCCCTGCTTCTGTACTTCTGCTAACAAGGGATCGCAAACATGGTTTATATAGTCTTCATCAAAAACTTTGGTGAAGACGCTTTCTACCGCTACATAAGAAAAACCATGACTGGTTAAGGCCTTCACTGCATCCTTGTCGCCGCTGGCTATTTTTGCCGATAAGAAATACCTCTGCCCTGCAACTTGCTCACGGGCTTGAGCTTGAGCATGGGCTTTGATGCTTTCCAGAATATTTTCGTAAAGTTTGCCATATAAAAAACCTCTTGTTTCTGGATAACATGAACATGAGGCCAGGGCTAGATCTTTAGCGGGAAGAGCTAAGAAATTTTGCAGGCTAAAACAAGCTAGGCCAAGCACTTTGCTAAGAAGAGTAAAGGGCAAGGCTGTGGCAGCAGCCAGAATTGGCTTGCCGCCAGCTTCTTGCTTGTTGCTAGCAGTAGCTGCTGCTGCATGCTGTGTTTTCGTTTGTATGCTAGCTTTTATGGTAGTTTGTATGTTAGCTCTGCGAAAGGCCCCAGCATACGTTTTCACTAATTTCTTTGTGTCAAGAAATTGCCTACTGTGTTGATATCGCTTGTAGGGGTACGATTTAAAAAGCTCCTCTAACGCATCATCCTTCTGTTTCTCTTGCTTAGCACTTTCGCTTTTAGATGATAGCCGCTTATCACCTTTTCCTTTTCCTTTTCCTTTTGCATTTGCATTTGCAGGCCTAACTTCTACAATGTTCATCTTGCTGCCTAACGAAATTTCCCTAGTTCATGCATCTCAAGAAGCTCATGAATCAGGCAAGCCCCAGCAATTAAAACCCAGCAATTAAATACGTAGGAATTACTCTACAAGCGAAGACAGCGGCACGTTTTCTTCGCATGCTAGCTGGTAGTCAACTCCGGGAACAGCAAAACCAAAAAGGTTTAAAAAAGCTGTATCATAGCCTTTCGTATCGGCAAGCTGCTCTAGGTTTTCATCCTTAATTTTAAGGAAGCGATCTTTCACTTCAGCCTGCACATCAGGGCGCATCTCGTAATCATCTAAGCGAATAAAAACATCCTCGTTCTCATTTTCTTGCCTGCTCTGCAAATGCTTCTGCAGTTTTTCACTGAATAACCTAAGCATTTGTTCGCTAACATCTTCGTGCAGGTTTTTTTCTTTCATAACCTTATAAAGCAGCGAAACATAAAGCGGCAAGGTAGGAATGGCCGCCGAAGCCTGAGTAACAAGCGCCTTGTTCACCGAGATAAAAGCCGCGGCGCGCCCAGCAAAAGTTTTGTTTAACAAGAGCGCTGTTTTCTCTAAATGTTTTTTTGCTTCGCCAATTGTTCCCTCTCTATAAATAGACGAGGTTAGCTCTGGGCCAATATAAGAATACGCTAAGGTGAGAAAGCCCGGGGCAAGCAAGTTTTCCTTAGCAAGTAGCGTAACCCAGCTCTCCCAGTCCTCGCCGCCCATTACTTTTTTTGTAGCGAAAATCTCTTCGGCGCTGGCCGCTGGAATCTCCACTTCATGAATGCTTTTCTGCTTGCTGTTCATTGTTTTTGTACGAAACGCTTTGCCAATAGGTTTTAGAGCAGAGCTATACACTAAGGTTTCGCCATGTTCATCTTGAGTTTTCCGCTTAGGTGCCGCTACGCTATAAATCAAAATATCAATGGCAGAAAGCTCTTTCTTTATACATTCAATCGTTTTTCGTTTAACCTCGCTATCGAAAGCATCTCCATTGATATCGAAACAAGGCAGGCCTGCCTGCTTGGCCATATTAACATAGGCCGCTGAATTATACCAACCAGCACTAGCCGTTCTGCCAGCTTTCGCCGCTCGCTCAAGAGAGACATTTACCGTACTCGCTTTTAAGCCAAAGCCTAAAACCACTCTGCTAGCAAGACCATAGCCAGCCGACCCGCCGATTATAAGCGCTCGCAAGCCCTCTCGAAGCATGGGCCGCCGCTCCTGCTTTGAAGAACTTGGATGACTTAGCTTAGCAGCATCAAAAGCCTGCCCTGCCCGCTTGGCATCAATGACATGTTTTGCCATGCTTTCTACGCTTTTTTGACGCCCCAAAGGATGGGCGGTTATGCAGATAAATCCCTTTATCTTAGGTTCAATGAGCATCATAATATTTGTACTTCCTTCTTTTCTTTTATAAGCGCTCGCAAGCCCTCACAAAGCATGGACTGCTGCTCCTGCTCTGAAGAACTTGGATGGCTTAGCTTAAGCAGCATCAAAAGCTAGGCCCTGCCCGCTTGGCATCTATGATATGTTTTGCCAT
>JAUXHF010000083.1 GCA_030621685.1 Spirochaetota bacterium | reverse complement strand
AGAATTTCGGCGACTATATACAAAGCCTTCTGTTTTTTCGTCTTTTTTCATGAATTCTTTGATTCTTTGGCTCTTTTTGTAGGCTAAGCGGTCTTCTAGCTAGCTAGAATTAAAAATTTTGAGAATTTAGTCAGAATTTAGGCAAAATTTAGGCAAAATTTAGCCAGCGTACAAATACCAGCAAATTCTTCAAATATCTATAGAAAAACTTTATTTAATGTTTTTTTTGTCTCTTATTTTTATTTTTCATAGTATCGTATTTTTATAGTATTATATTGATATTGTTATAATACTATATTGTAGATAACAGAATGCAGTAAATAACAACTACTATGCTAATCCTATATTAGTATTACTTTCTTAACCACCAAAGCTTAAATTAAAATTCCCGTTACTCGTTTTTCACCAAAAAAAAACTATCAGAGATATATAAACAATATGAATTCTAAAAACACTACTTTAACAAAAGAAAAAAATATGCCTAAACAAGCAGCAACAAAACAAGCTTCCGATGAGCCTGGCGTAGCTTCGTCACAGAAATTTTGGGAATATGCTAAAAAACCCTTCAAAAACATGTATTTATGGATAGATTCCGAATCGGTAGAGCATCTTGGAAACTCGACAAAGGTAAATTGGTTTCGCACTATTCCCTTTATATTAGTACACGGCGTATGTCTTTTCGCTTTTTTAGTAGGGTTCAGTTGGTTTGCCTTAGTTTTTGGTATATGTTTTTATCTTATTAGGATGTTTGCTATAACGGGCATCTACCACCGTTATTTTTCACATCGCACGTATAAGCTAAACCGATTTTGGCAGTTTATGTTCGCGCTCTTAGGCGCCTCTTGTGCCCAGCGAGGGGCCTTGTGGTGGGCAGCCAACCACCGCCACCACCATCGCTACTCAGATACCGAAAAAGATATTCACTCTCCCGGGCTGCATGGTTTCCTTTGGTCGCATATGGGCTGGTTCACCTGTGATATAAGTTTTCAAACACCAAAAGAATATATTCAAGATTTCGCTAAATACCCAGAGCTTCAATTTCTTAACCGTTTCGATGGTCTTGTTCCCACTCTTTCTGGTTTTGGCGTATTTTTTCTTGGCATGTTCCTTGAGATTTACTTTCCTGCCCTTGGCGTTACTCGCTGGCAACTTCTTGTGTGGGGCTTTTTCATCTCTACCGTATTTCTATTCCATGCTACTGTTAGCATTAACTCGCTAACACATATGTTTGGCAAAAAACGATTTGTTACCGGTGATGAAAGCCGAAACAATTGGTTCCTTTCCATTTTCACGCTTGGTGAAGGCTGGCATAACAACCACCATTACTATCCTGCTGCTGCCAAACAAGGCTTTTATTGGTGGGAAATTGATGTTACCTACTATGTTCTAAAAGGGCTTAGTTTCATTGGTATTGTAAAAGGCCTAAGGGCTGTTCCTAACTTTGTTTACCAAGAAGCTGAAACGCATGAGGCTGTAATTCGCTCGGGTAAAGACCAAAGCCATTTGTTGAAAGCAAGGAAGAAATATTAGCTTATCCAATGCAAATACTTAACAGAGAATTATTTTTTACTTTTTATAAAAGACCTACGTGCTGGCTCTGCTGTTTCCCAAGTGCTGGCGCTTTCTATTCCTCATTTTTCTTACGCAAGAAGCATAGCAGCTGCAATTTTTCTTGGTAAAGACCAACGTCGTTTGGTAAAAAAATAGCGGATTAAATTATGTAACACAAACAATAAACAGAGGTTTAAATTATGTCTACGTTTCTTATTTTAGGTGCTGGCATTTCTGGTCATACAGCGGCTAGTTTTGCTGCAAAATGGTTAGGTGCTAAGCACCAAGTTATTATGGTTTCTCCAAATGACAAATGGAGCTGGATTCCATCAAACATTTGGGTTGGTGTTGGCAGCATGCGCAAAGAGGATGTTACTTTTGAGTTAGCTCCTGTTTATAAAAAAGCTGGCATTTTATTTAAACAGGCCAAGGCTGTTGCCATTCATCCCGAGGGCAAAAAAGCTAACTCACAACCCTATGTTATTATACAACATACAAGTGATGAAAAAAATGGTGACAGAGAAGAAGTTCATTACGATTATTTACTCAACTCAACAGGACCAAAGCTAAACTTTGGAGCTACTCCTGGTTTAGGCAAAGGTGATCAGATAGGCGAACATACTTATTCTGTTTGCACAACTGAACATGCCCTGCATGCCTCTCATGCGCTTAAGCAGTGCATCGAAAAAATGAAGGCCGGAGAGCGCC
The DNA here is from genome assembly GCA_030621685.1 of Spirochaetota bacterium. GTDB lineage: Bacteria > Spirochaetota > UBA12135 > COTS27 > COTS27 > JAUXHF01. The sequence continues at coordinate 5,623 of JAUXHF010000083.1, read as the reverse complement.
AAAGATTTCTCATCGGAACAGGTCACGGAATGTGTACTTGTCAAGGTGCGGCTTTTGAATATGCTTTCAATGTGGAACAAGCTATAAGAAAAGCTGGTGTGCGAGACATGGCAGATATCAAATGGATATCGAATGAATCATTTTTAGGTGATTTTGGCATGGGCGGCTTACATCTTAGCGAAGGTGGGTTTGTTGTAAGCTCTAATTTATTTGCCGAAAGCTTATATGCTGAACGAGATATTTCTTGGATTACAGGAGCTCATGTCAATAAAGTAGAAAAAGGTAAAGTTTCTTATGAACTACTCGATGGCTCTATGGGTTCTGAAGAATTTGATTTTGCTATGCTTATCCCTCCCTTTGCTGGTGTTGGCCTCAGTGCTTTTAACAAAACTGGTGCAGAAATCACAAGTGATATTTTTGCCCCTAATAATTTTCTAAAAGTTGATGCCAATTATGCTGCCGGCGCTTATGAGAATTGGAAACCAAGCGATTGGCCAAAAACGTATCAAAATCCTACTTATAAAAACATATTTGCCGCTGGAATTGCTTTTGCTCCCCCGCATCCTATATCGCAGCCAAGAAAATCTCCTAATGGAACTGTGATTACCGCCACTCCTCCAAGAACAGGTATGCCTTCAGCTATTATAGGAAAAGCTGTTGCTAAAAGTGTGTGTGACCTCATGACAAAAGGTGAAAAAAATACGACTCTTCAAGAAGCCAGTATGGCCTGTATGGGCGCTGCTTGTGTGGCATCCTCTGGTAACGGATTTATCAACGGCTCTGCGGCTTCCATGAGCGTATACCCTATTGTTCCTGATTTTGAAAAATATCCAGAAACAGGAAGAGATACAAAGTATACCTTTGGAGAAATAGGTTTAGCTGGACATTGGATAAAGCATTCTTTGCATCATTTACTTTTGTATAAAGCAAAAATGAAATTTGGTTGGAGCAAAATACCAGAATAAACGATACAACGAAAAAGATATCAAAGGAAAAGATATGAAAACATTTTCAAAAAACAAAAACTTTAACCTAACCATGCAACCAGGGTCTTTTGTTTTGTTCAAAAGACATAACTTTATCTGGCAACTTGTAAGATTCCTTGTTATTGGATTCAAAATATTAGGCGTTGTTAGAAAAACTCATTAATAAGAGAGTAAACACTTAACACTTAACATTTAAGGTGCTACTCTCTACTCTATCTGCATAGCCAAACTACGAATGCTGATTTGCCTTAACCTCCCTAAGGCTTCGCCTGCTATCTTCAGCTTGCCTGCTATCTTCAGTTATTGAGAGCCAGTTAATTAGCGCCCCCCTTCAGCTATAAGATATACCCTGCTTGCAAAACATCCTGCTGTATCACATAACAGGATGTTTTGCAAGCAGGGTATATAAGATTATCCGATAGCTTTTGCCCCGCGTTCCATTCCTGCGAATACGAATACATTCTTCTACAGGAAGTGCAAAAATTTTGCCATCGCCATGGGCTGGGCAGCCACAGATTATTCACCAAAAACAAAGTGTTTAGTTTTTAAGCACTTCAAGGCCTAACAAAGATGGCTTCCTCGTTTTAGCAAATCCCTTAGCTTTGACTGTTTTAGCAAAGCAGTGTAGCCAAAAATAAAAACTTGAGCTACCCATGCCATGAATTCAAAAAAAGTACATATTGTTTTTTTAGATAAAGGAACTTTTCCCAAGCACCTTGTTTTTCCGAGGCCAGCTACCCCGCATACTTGGGAAGATTTCCATAACACTGAAGAACATGAAATTATTCCACGCCTGCAAAAGGCAACTATAGTCATGCTAAACAAAGTAGCTCTTTCAGGCAAAATTTTAGCGAACTTACCCAAGTTAAAACTTATTGTGCTTGCCGCCACAGGATCAAATAATATAGATTTAGCCGCCTGCCGAAAACAGGGGATAGTAGTAAGCAATGCTGTAAACTACGGCACCGCTTCGGTAAGCGAGCATGTGTTCTTGCTTCTTTTGGCCCTAAGACGCAACCTTTTACCCTACACGCAAAACGTGCAAAACGGACAGTGGAGCAAGTCCACCTTCTTCGCCTTAATGGAACATCCCGTACAAGAACTAGAAAATACAACACTTACGGTGCTGGGAAAAGGCGTGCTGGGCGAGGCCGTAGGACGTTTAGCTAGGGCGTTTTCGATGAAAGTGCTTTACGCCGAACGTAAAAACGCCACAAAAATACGCCCTGGCTATACTGCTTTTAAAGAAGCTCTTAGGTCTTGCGATGCTTTAAGTATTCATTGCCCGCTAACACCCCAAACATATAATATGATTACAAAGCTAGAACTTAATACCATGAAGCCAAATGCGCTTATCATAAATACCGCCCGTGGCGGTATTGTCAACGAAGAAGATTTAGCCGCCATGCTTTCTCAGCATAAAATTGCTGGCGCCGCCTTCGATGTGCTTTCTAGCGAGCCTCCCAACCCCAATAACCCGCTGCTTAGCCTTCTTTCTAATAATCATAACATCAACCTTCTGCTTACTCCGCATATGGCTTGGATAGGCGATAGGTCACTTGCAAACTTACTCAAACAAGTAAACCAAAATATCGAAAATTTTGTCAGCGGAAAGCCCAGCCGTGTTGTATCTTAAAAATTTTACCATTTAATTGCGTGCCGTGCCATATCATCTTAGCTCTTAGCTCTTAGCTTCGCATGAACAGCGAGGCCCCCTCATCCTTTAGCATGCCATGCTAAAGCTCATCTAAAACTTATGCTTTTAAAAAATAAAACTTTCCTAATCATTTAATATTTTATTTTTCTCCTTTTTTGATTATATTCTTATTAATCGTACGTTACTCGTATGCCGGTAGTTACCAGCTTCGTATCTGCAGGTAGTGCTTCTAGTTTCTAATAAACAAAAACATGAACTTTGAACAAATATTTGCCGTATCGATATTTGCCATATCAGCAACATCCACGCCTGGTCCCAATAACATTATGCTAGCAGCAACAGGAAGCAGCTTTGGCATTCGCTCAGGTCTGGCGCATCTTTTTGGTGTCGTTTTAGGGTTTAGCTTTATGATCTTTGCTGTAACACTAGGATTAGCCGGCTTGTTTCTCAATTTTCCTGCCTTTTTAATAGTTTTGCGTAAGCTCTGCATAGTCGCCATCTTCTGGCTTTCATGGCGAATTATGGCAGCTCCCTTAGCCGCTAACCCCAGCCCCAGCCAAGCAAGCAAAAGTAAGCAGCCCTCTGAAGCGGCTTCAGCTTTAGCTAACTTTGATACAGCAGAAAAGAGTGGCGCTTCTGTGGCTGAATCGAAAACTAGATTTAATATAAAAATGATACAAACTATAAAGACAAGACTGTTATCTGGCAAGCGGCATATAAGGCCAATAAATTTTTTCGAAGCTGCAGTTTTCCAATGGATAAACCCTAAGGCATGGACTGTCATAAGCGCTGTTATTGGCCTGCATTTCAATCAAAATGAAAGTATTCTTCTGCAAGCTATCACGTTCAGTCTGATATTTATTATCGTAGGTTCCATGCTCTGCTTTTTATGGCTTGCCTCTGGCACGTTTATCCGCCAGTATCTTTTAAGAACACCTGTCTTAGCACGAGGCTTTAACGTAGTTATGGCTTTGCTGCTCTTAAGCACTCTGTACTTCATTTTTTAGCTAAGATAGGAAACTTCGCTCTTTGAAAGCAAAAAAACTGAATGCCCCCAGCACGAAGCATGCTGCTAAGGATACTACTAAGGATAATACTCGCTTAAACAAGCTTCTTCCGCTTAAACATGAAACGCTTATACTTCCGCAAGCAAAGAAAGTAAAACTTCACAGCTATGCAGAAATACTGCTTAACGAAAACAGCGTGCAGAACCTTGTATCCCGCCGCATCAAGACTGCCCAAGAGTTTTTTAAAGCCCATATTGATGATGCCCTGCTAGCCCTTCCGATCTTTAAACAACAGCTTGCTCTCTTAAAAAAGAAGAGAGTAAAAAATACAGATCCATTAATTCTGAAAATAGCCGATATAGGAAGTGGCAACGGAATACCCGGAATTCCGCTAGCCATTATGTTCCCAGATGTCTCTTTTCTGCTTATTGAACGCTCTCTTAAAAGAGCAGCTTTCTTAGTTGCTCTGAAGGAAAAACTACAGCTACAAAATGTAGAGGTGCTAAATAAAAACCTACAGGAAATTCGCCTAGGCACATCCCCATCATCAGCTCTTTTCAAGAAACCCGATATCATTACCGCCCGTGCCTTCGCCTCTACAGAAAAAATTTTACAAGATACAAAATTGATGAGCAGCTCTGATACATGCTTTCTTCTCTACAAGGGACGAGAAACTGTTCTTACTAAAGAATTGACACTGGCAAAAAAATCTGAGAAGCGTGAATTTTCTGCCTATGTGCATAGGCTGCATAGGCAGAGCCAAACAGAGCCAGAGCGCCATCTTCTGGAAATTCACTTTTATTAGTTGCTTAGTTGCTTAGCCCGCCTCAAAACATGCATGCCCGAAAAAGAGAATTTTAAAACGCCAAGGCATATTAAATAAATTCTTAGCTTCAAAAAATGCTTTTCCAAAAATTCTTTTTTATAGTATGATATGATTTACTTAAGGCATGGCTTGCAAAATGCCCATGCAAAATATTTAAAAAACAAGAAATTGAAAGAACAGGCTTCGCTTCTGCAAAAGCAAAAAACAAGCAAAAAGCAAGAAATTGTAAGGCAAACAAAGAAATATAAGGCATGGGAAAAGTTATAGCCATCTCTAATCAGAAAGGAGGTGTGGGGAAAACAACAACACTTATCAACTTAGGCTACGAGCTAAGCAAGTTAGGGAAGAAAGTGCTTTTGATAGACGGCGATCCCCAAGCAAATTGTAGCAGTGGTTTGGGAGTTCAATCTGCTGATATTTCGGGTAGCACGCTTTACGAAATACTCATCAACAAAAAAACTGCCGCCAAAGTAATTTTAGAAACAGCCTACCCCAATATGTGGCTGCTGCCCAGCAACAGTAACCTCTCGGGATGGCAGGTTGAGATAGCCGCTATGCCTAAACGAGAATACTTCATGGCTTCGGCCATAAAAAACTTGAAAGCACAGTATGACTTCATCTTTATCGATACGCCTCCTTCGCTTGGTCTGCTTACGATAAATGCCTTTAATGCCTCTGAAAGTGTGCTTATTCCCATTCAATGCGAATATTATGCCCTAGAGGGCATATCGCAGTTATTAAAAACGATGCGTCTTGTTAAAGAACGGCTTCATCCAAGCCTTCATTTAGAGGGTATCTTGCTTACTATGTACGATATACGCACCAAGCTTTCCAAAGAGGTTGCTGATGCTGTGCTGCGGAATTTTAAGCATAAAACCTATACTTCCATTATTCCTCGCAGTGTAAAGTTAAGCGAGGCCCCCTCACATGGCAAGCCTATTGGCGTATACGATGAAACGGGACTTGGCGCTAAAAGCTATAAGCTGCTAGGCGCTGAATTTCTTAGTCGCCAATCTGTGGCAAGCTCTGGCCTTTCTCGAAAATACGCATCAACCAAGCCCAAGCCAAGCCCCAAGCAGGCTTTGCCTACTAGCTAAGCTAGAAAAAAACTCGAAAACTCTTCATAAACGAAAGAAAACTATCCTTA
>JAUXHF010000177.1 GCA_030621685.1 Spirochaetota bacterium | reverse complement strand
CAGAGATGAGAGGCCACGGCCATGGCCAGGCAAGAGGCATGAATTTTCCGATGGAGAGCGGCAAAACACAGGCTTTAGAAATTCCAGCTCGCATGATGATAAACGCCAAGATGAGAGGTCATGGAAAGAGCCACGAAAGAGGCATGAATTTTCGGGTGGTGAGCGGCAAAACTCTAGCTTTAGAAATTCCGCCTCGCATGATAATAAACGCGGAGACGAGAGGCCATGGCCACGAAAGAGGTATGAATCTTCCGATGATGAGCGGCAAAACTCTAGATCAAAGCAAGCATATTTTACTAAAGTTAAAGATAGAAAAGATAAGATCTTTCATTTCCTAAGAGAGTCCGGACATCCGGGCTTCCTTCTTGAAAAAGATGGAAATAAGAATTTTCCAAGGCGAATTCTTAGCGATGAAGAAAAAGAAGATCAAGCAGAAGAACAAGCATTAGAGGCTGCCGAAGAAGAACCTAGTCATTTTTCAGTAGCCTCGGCGATAGAAGATCAAGAACAACGCGTTGTAGAAGAGGCTGTAGTCAGGGCAGAAAATCTGGCCTTGCTAAAAGAAGAAAATCTAGATGAAAACACGCTGCCTGTTTTAGAACTAAAGAAGATTAAGCAGAGAACTTTATCGAGAATATTAGCCATGGGCATGCTTTATGCCTATGATATTATGCATGATATACCCAGAAAACCAGAAGAATCTGGCCTTTTTGCTAAAGATAAAAGAAAGCAAACAGCCGCGCATAAGCTTTTGCTTCGTTTCAGCTTAGAGGTTTGGCAAGAATATATTGGTGAATTCCAAGAGATGTCTTCCCTACAAAGCATCCTCTTTAATAAAGATAAAGATATCCAAGCTTACGCAAATTTGTTGCTGAAAGGGGTGCTGGAAAAAAGCGATGAACTGGATGGCTACATCCAAAAGTATTCTCATTCTTGGACCTTTGAAAGGCTTCCAAGGCTTCGGAAAATACTACTACGCTTAGGCTGTTATATGCTGCTCTATGAAAAAAGTGCTAACTTTAAGATAGTTATTAATGAATGCGTGAACATGGCTAAGCTGTTTTTGGAAGAAAAAGATTATACCTTTGTCAACGCTTTTTTAGATGCCTTAGCCAAAGATAATGAAAAAACTCAAGAAGTATCAATAAATTAAAACACTCCTTGCCGATATTTAAATAGCTGATAATTAAAAAAAAGAGTAATTTTCATTTTCCATCTATGGTATTATTAAAGGTGCTTATGAAAATTGATTGTGTTTGCAAACTTTGGGGAATTTCGAAAAGCCTCCAAAGCTTTAATGGCATGCCAAGATGGGCATAAACCCCTGTTTCCTGATTTTTTTAATAATGTAAGAAATATTTTCACTCCTTTGCATAGAGCCTTGTACAGTGTAGTAAGAAGCTAGCTATGGAAGTGTAGCAAAGTACATGCAGTAAAGTAAAGTAGTAAAGTACATGCAGTAGCAAAGTAGATGCAGTAAAAAGTGTAGTAAAAAAAATAGTAGTGAAAATAGCTAGAAAATAGCAGCAGATAATACATCGGGGAGGGATGATGTACTATTTGGAAAGAAGACAAACCCTCCATGAAAGCAAGCAATAAAAAAAATAATTCTATTTTTGTATGGGCTGCGGCGATAACCGTGTTTCTCGTGGCTGTTGTGTTTTTGCTGAGTTATTCGAAAGAGCCATTCCTAGAAAAAGCTAATCTTTCGCAGAAAGAACAAAAGCCGGTGCTAGCCGAGCAAGAAAAAGAACTCTTTCATTATTTTTTCCGTCTAGCCTATAGCTACTATCAGGAAAAATCTTATAATAAAACGCTTTTGGAGCTAGAAGAGCTGAGCGCTGGGCCACTTCGATCTTGGCAGCAGTATAAAGTGTATGCTTTGAAAGCAGCCGTATTGCGAAAGATAGATAAGCCATATCTGGCAATTGATTCGATGAAAATGGCACAATTAGGTGAAGAAACAGCCTTTTCTTATTTTTTTATCGGCAGCATTTTAGAAGATTTAGGAAAATATGAGGCCAGCAAACAAGCCTTTTTGCAGACTGTAAAGCTGGATAAAGAATTTAGGCAGGCTTATGAGAAGCTAGGGGATGTGGCTATAAAGTCCGCAAAGTATCAAGAAGCGTTAGAGTATTTTAACTTGGCGGAGAAAAAAACTATTAGTAGCACGGCTATAAATTTGAAGCTTAGCTTAACCTATCTGCTATTAGGAAACATGCCTTTTTCTAAAAACCATTTAGAGAAGTTGGGGAAAGTTGAAAAAAATAGACATCTGGATATCTACTATTTTTTATGGGGCTTCCATAAGTGGAAAAACCAAGAAGTAGAGCAGGCTAATGAGTATTTTAGCAAAGCTAGTGAAGTTTCGCCTACAGAGTCAAAGGTTGATTACTTGTACTACTGGGGCATGGTTTTATCGGCAACAGAACAGTATGCGTTAGCCATACAAGTATTAGGCGAGACCTTGTATTTCATCGATGAAAACTCGGTGGATTACCTAGCTAGCATGAAGCTTTTAGCCAATATGTATTTTCTGCATGGGGAGTATCAGCAAAGCAGGGTGTTGTATGAGGAAATATTAAGTTCTCGCCGTAATGTAACAGAGGAGGAAATGTTCTCGCTATACTATAATCTTTCGCTTGCATATTTTCTGGAGGGCAATTTGAATAGCAGTTTGAACATGCTGAATACTCTGAAAAAGGAAAACCTTTCACTGCGGCCAGCCATGCAACAATCCTTAGATTACTTTATTGCTAAGGCCTATAAGAAAATAGGTAATATAAATAAGGCGAAGAATAGCTATGAGGAGTTTATCGATACGTGGGGCCCCCTTCCTATAGCGGTGTATGAGTTACTCGATTTGCAAATTTTTGCCAACAGTCAGGGGTTTTTAGAAAAATACAAGCTCTATACCCGAGAAGGTGAGAACAAGAATTTCAAGTTACTCTTAGCAAAATATTTCGAAAGCCTTGGCGACTATCATACTGTGATATCGCTGTTAAAAGCTCATATAAGCGAGCATGGGGAGAACACCTCGGTCATGAAAAAGCTAGCAGACTCTTATGTTAAAGTAGAAGAGTTTGATGTAGCGCTCTATTATTATGACAAGGTTATTGAGCGAAGCCAATCTACAAGGCTTAAAAGCGAGGCATTAAATAACAAAGCTTTTATTTATGTTAAAAAAGGAAATGCTAAAAAATCCTTAGACTTCCTAGCTTATGGCTTAGAGCATCTAGAGCGCAAACTTCCGCTTTGGTACAATATTTCCTTAATAAACAAATATGAGAAAGACATCATAAGTTATAAAAACCATATTAAAAAATCATTAATTTACAGTGAAACTGAAAAGGATACTAGCTTGCTGGCAAATATGCATTTGCATTTAAGTTTAATAGAGTTCCAAGCCTATAATTTCAAAAAGGCAAAAAAACATTTGCAGAAGGCCTATAATTTCAATCCGCAGAATATCCGAGTTAGGAATATTTTCTTGAATGGTTTCGTAAAAGAACTCTCTGAATCTTAGCCGCGCCGCGCGCTTAATAGCTGGGCTTGGTAGCAAGGCTACGGCAGTATGCAGTATTTTCTGTAAAAATTTAATTTTTTTTAAAAAAAGCCATCATGAAAATATCGAAGCGCTGTGATTATGGGCTACGTTCATTAATCTATCTTGGCTCTTTCGAGGAAGGAAAGAGGGTTATCAACGGAGAAGAGCTTGCCCAAAAATTAGATATCCCTTTAAAATTTCTTTTTACGATACTTCTGGAGTTGAAGAAAGCCGGCTTTCTTCAAACCTATAAGGGAAGAGGTGGGGGATTTGTTTTAAAAAAAAACCCCAACGATGTCTTGTTCTTAGATGTGGTCAAAGCCTTAGACGGAGATATCTACGATTACGAAATTATGTTTACAGAAAAAAGCACAAACGAGTCGGTAAACACGTCTCAAGTCATCAAGGAGACTTTATTCCAAGCCAAGCAAGTATTGCTTGGCGGGCTTCAAACAGCTACCTTAAAAGAGCTTTGTGCAAGCTATAAAAGATTGGCAAAAGAAGATGCTGATTATTCAATATAAAAACATGTATACAGCCTAACAATACAAAGTAATTTTATAATGAGTGTGAATCTTGAGGAGGGAAGCGGCTATGGATGAAGGTGATAGCTTAGTGCGTCATGCGCGGCACATTGTACTTAAAGACTTCGGTCTGCTAGGCGTAGAGAAGCTAGCAAAGGCAAGTGCGGTAATTTTCGGAGTGGGCGGACTAGGCTCTCCTGTGGCTATCTACTTAGCTACAAGCGGTCTTGGAAACATTACGCTTGTGGATATGGATAGGATAGAGACTTCTAATCTCTCAAGGCAGATACTTTTCACAGAGGCCAATGTTGGTGAGGTCAAGGTGCAAGTGGCGAGGGAAAAGCTCTTAGCTTTAAATCCTACTATTTCTGTAAGGGCGATTAATGAAAGAGTAACGGAGAAGAACGTGGCTAACTTTGTTGCGGGGGCTGATGTTGTTGTAGATTGCTTAGACAATAACC
>JAUXHF010000342.1 GCA_030621685.1 Spirochaetota bacterium | reverse complement strand
AAGGCTCTTTGAAGAACGGAAGTAAAGCAAGAAAGCATTGAAGCTCGCAAGCCATTGCTAAGTTTTAGACCTAAAAATACTTTTTAAAACGTGTTTTTATAAAGTAAAGCAGCCAAACCTCTTGTAAAAGAAGCAAGGTTGTAGGCTTTGAAATATCAGGAAAGCAAAAATATTTAAGCAAGCAATGCTTGCATGGTTTTACCGATATCGGCAGGAGAGTCAACGACATGTATGCCTTTAGAGCGCATAAATTTCTTTTTAGCGGCAGCCGATTCATCGGCCCCAGAGATAATAGCGCCGGCATGGCCCATGCGTCTTCCAGCAGGCGCGGTTTCCCCGGCAATAAAGGCTACAACTGGTTTTTTTGTAGTCAATTCAGCATAACAAAGAGCCGCTTCTATTTCCATAGCACCGCCTATTTCACCGATAAGCACGAGGGCTTCAGTTTCTGGGTCTGCATGAAATAAGCTCAGCAAATCGTCCATCTTCGAGCCGATAATGGGATCTCCGCCAATGCCAATGCAAGTGCTTTGACCTATGCCAAGCTGCGTTAATTGGTCAACAGCCTCGTAGGTAAGCGTTCCCGATTTAGAAATAATGCCAACATTTCCTTTTTTGGCAATGAAGCCCGGCATAATTCCCACTTTCGCTTCATCTGGCGATAGCAAGCCCGGGCAGTTTGGGCCAATAAGCCTTGAATTGCTTTTTTGTATTCTATCGTAAACTCCCAGCATATCTTTTGTTGGAATGCCCTCGGTAATACATACAATAAGCTCCATCCCGGCATCCATAGATTCCAAAATGGCATCTCCGGCAAAGGCTGCGGGAACGAATATCAAAGATACGTTGCAAGCTGTAGCTTGCCTAGCAGCATAGACAGTATCGAAAACTGGCACTTGCATGCTTAGGGCTTTTTGTCCGCCTTTTCCGGGCGTTACCCCACCAACAAGCTGCGTACCATAAAGAGCACATTGCTCTCCGTGAAAGCTGCCCTCTTGCCCAGTTATACCCTGAACGATGACACGGGAATCTTTATTTACTAGAATTGACATATGGATGATTTGGATGATTTTCGAAGTATGTTTGCTAAGTTATGCTTAATATGTTTGCTTATCAGTTAATTTAATCTAAATTTAATACTCTGCTGTTGCTGGCTTTGTTTATCAGTTAATTTAATCTAAATTTAATACTCTGCTGTGGCTCGCTGTGGCTTTGCTTATCAGTTAATTTAATCTAAACTTAATCTTCTGCTGTTGCTGGCTTTGTTTCATCAGTTAATTTAATCTAAATTCAATACTTCTGCTGTTGCTGGCTGTGGCTTTATTCATCAGTTAATTTAATCTAAATTCAATACTTCTGCTGTTGCTGGCTGTGGCTTTGTTTCATCAGTTAATTTAATCTAAATTTAATACTTCTGCTGTTGCTGGCTTTGCTTATCAGTTAATTTAATCTAAATTTAATACTTCTGCTGTTGCTGGCTTTGTTTCATCAGTTAATTTAATCTAAATTTAATA
>JAUXHF010000239.1 GCA_030621685.1 Spirochaetota bacterium | reverse complement strand
CCACTGCCGCCCCACCTGCAAAAGTGGGAAACCGTAGGCGTTAGCCAGAATATTATTGATTCTTCATGGCAAGCCCTCACCCATTCTTTTGAATTTTTCTACAATAAATATAGAGTTTACTCGGCCCCAAGTCATGCTAAGCCTAAACAATCTCGTCCTTTGTCAAAAGAAGCCATGGCACAAAGAAAATAAAAGCTAGAAATAGGCTATGTTTTCTTCATATCTTATGCTACTTACTGAAACTTCCTAACAAACTAAAGAAAAGTAAGCGCCTAGCCCATGGTGAAAACTTTAGATAAAAAATTCTTTCCCAGCAAGAAAAAAATTTAGAAAAAATCTACAGCAAAGCTAAACTTTACCGATACTTTCAATATAAGCCCCTATCCCGTGAACCTACCATGTGCTACTAAACCATGATCATACGGAATGTTTTGTAATGACCATTGAACGAATAAACTCAGTATACCCCCAGTATTCGCCACAAAAAGCTAACAAAGAAGTGGCATCAGCAGCTCATAAAGATTATGATAAAATTCAAATTTCTTCTGCTGCTCAGAAAAAACTTCAAAGCCAAAAGTTAGATCTGGCTAAAGCAAACCTTGATTCATATCTTCAAGCTGGTCTTATCCGAGAAGATGTTTTGGATAAAATTTCAACGAAAATTGCCGCCGAGCTTAGATCTTCTTCTTAGAAAGCCCTCTTTTTTTGCTGCCCCTATACACTTACGGGCTTGTTTTCGAGGGTTTTTCTGCCTCGTTTTGGTGGCGGGAAATTTGTCTTCTGTTGCTTTCTCTCAAGATACCTCCTCGCTTTCTTCTTATAACAACGCCTCAAGCATTTTCTCGGAAATCACGCTTTCCCCTCAAAACGATGCCTATCGGGCTACAGGATTCCGGCTCTGCCCAGCACGCTTTCAACCTCAATCCGCTGCTACTGAAGAAGCCGGCGCTCTTGTTCTAGAGGCTTTTAATAATGATAGCCACGAAGCTAGGCTTAGCCAATCGTATCTAGATTTCTGGCCCAGCAAAGAGCTGCTTTCACGGCTTTCCTACGCTGGCAGGCCCTTTCTTCCATTGAATTCGGCAACCATAGCCCAAGCAACAAGCCTGGATATTCCAGAAGGCTTTACTAAAGATGGCTATCGCCAAACAGCGCTAAGCTTGCAAGGTAAAGCCATTCTCTTACAAGATGCCGGCCCACTACAGCCGACATGCCAAGCCTTTCTTGGTAAACAAAGCCAGCAAACTCAAACTTTAAGCCAATCGCTTAAGCGAAACACGCCAGGCTTTACGCTAAAACTGCATTTTTACCCGCAGAGCCTTGAATCTACCAGCACGCTTCTTCAAAAAAACCTTGTGCAACAAACAAGGAATTTAAACGAATATCCTAAGGGTTTTTTGCAGAGCCGTATAAAACTTCAGCTTCAAAATGGCAGGCCTGTCCTAGAATTTTCCCTCTCCGATATTCATGGCGATAAAGCCATAAACATGCAAATAAACCAACAAGAATCAGGCGCAGCTAGCGCCATTTCGGCCAAGTGGAATAGCCTTGTGCTTATCTATAAACAGCTGCCAGCAGGCGAGGGGTATGCCGTATTAGAACAATATTTAAATGGTCTTTATGTGGGAAATTTGCTGTTTCAGCATAAAGATTCTGGGCATGGGCAGGCCTTGTATACCATAGTTACCCAGCAATTGTTTAACCAGAGTCTTTGGGGAGATGGTTTTTATGGCTACCTAGACGAAGTCATGCTCTTTCCCTTTGCTCAAGAGCGGGCAGAAGCCCAAGCTCTTAGTCTTCAGCTAACAAAGGCTAATCCTTCTTTCAAATCAACATGGATAAGCCGAATTTTTCGTAGTGTTCAATACAGCATGCCTTGGCAGCTTAGCGTTAGTGGCAAGAACTTGCATGCCCAAAATACGCTAGCAGGAGTATGTTTTTCTCCATCCTATTTTTCAGAGCAAAGCGGCATCGCCGCCTTCGAAAAAGAAAAGAAAAAACAAGAAACAAAGCCCGGGCAACAACTAGCAAGCAAGCAAGGCTCATCTTCTGTATATGAAAAAAACGCTATTCAATGTAGCCTCTCGGCATTAGGTCAGCCTTTTAAGTTTAGGTTTAGGTACGGCCAGCCCTTCACATTCACAGGCAAAAACGACCCTGCTCCTGCTCCTGCTCCCTATCAAGCCTCTGTAGCCAGCGATGAAACAAGCAAAATTCCAGCTCCTGTTTTTTCATCCTTAGAAAAACCTGCTTTTAGCCAATATTATCAAGTATTTTTGCTTACAGAAGACCGCCTATCTCCGCTACGCACGCTAGAAGACATTCAGCTTATCACGGCTTTAGATAGGCCACCACTAACCCCGAAAATTAGTATGCTGAAACAAACAGAGGCGGGAATTCTTCTAAGCTTTCGTAAAAACTTAGAAGAAGATGTTCTTGGCTACACGCTTCGTTACAGAAAAGAAGGTGATGCAACCTTTAAGAAAATACAGCTGCCACGACAGTTTTTAGAAAAAAATGAATTTTATTTTTCAAGCAACGAATTTTTTTATGAACTTAGCAACCTTACAAAACCAGCCGTTTATACTCTTGAGCTGCGAACCTATGATAGAATTGAAGCAGGGGATGTTCGCGAGTCACTGGGCTTTGATACGGCTACTATCTTCCTCAATCTACATTACTACGGAATTCCGCCTTAGGCCTTAGAAGAGCGGGAAATTCCATTCTAAGTTAAAGATGAGGCTACAAAGTTTAACCTTGTTCATTATTTTTTCTAGGCTTTCATGAAAGTAAGTATTCATCAATTTTCCTTCTTTAGGGTTTTAGCTGTTTTTCTTTTCTTGCTTACAGCTTTCTGCAGGCCAGCTGAAAACTTGCTGGAGGCAGCCCTTAGCGGCAGTGAGCAAATTCGCAGTTCCGTTTCAACCTTTACTTTCCCCCTCTCCTATTCGCTTCGAGACCTAGAACGTTCGCTTAATAAAAGTTACCCCGGTATCGTTTTCGAAGATACCAGCTTTGACGATAACAATAAAGACAATACTAAAGTACGGG
>JAUXHF010000316.1 GCA_030621685.1 Spirochaetota bacterium | reverse complement strand
TTCTTAGCGAGGCAGTAAACTATGAATAACGCCAAGAACAAGCAACAAAAAAGCGAGGCCACGAAAGAGATTTTAGTGTTTCCCAATTCAACAGAAAGCTCTGATGCCTTGATTAACATAGAACTGCTGTTCACAGCTATAAGTCGTGCTAAAAAAAATGTCTTGCTTTTCATACCTCGGCAAAGACTTCGGGAATATTTGTATTCATCAAGCCCTTCAGACTCTAGGCTTTTTCAGCGACTCCTTAGTGAAACAGTAAGCTATGAATAACGCCAAGAACAAACAACAAAAAAGCGAGGCCACGAAAGAGGTTTTAGAAAACCTTATAGCCATAGAACCCCTAAGGAAGAAAATTCCTTGGCTGCCTCTGCCGGCTCATAGCTTAGCCTTATCTGCTTCATCTCGAATTTTTCATTGCAGAAGCCTAGGCTCTACGAACACGGCCATGCGGCGCTGCGTGGAGGTTGGGGAACTCTTTCAAAGCGGCGATATCCTTCTTGCCGATACCCAGACATCGGGGCGCGGTCGGGCCACAAAAACATGGCATAGTTTTAAAGCTAAGAACAAAAGCCTCACATTCTCTATGCTGCTTAGCTTGTCTCGAAAAGCCGATACCCCAGCCCTGCAGCTTAACGAAAGTATCGTGCAAAGCCAAACTACGGCGCTGGCTATCTGCTGGCTGGCCGCAGATTACGGCCTTCCTTGCATGCTCAAGTGGCCTAACGATGTTCATGTTCTGCGCTCACAATCTACGAAGAATTTAGCCTTAACAAATTTCTTGCAACAGCTAACCAGCGCAAGTGAATTTCCTGCCTCTGCCTCTACCCCTACCTCTACCCAAGGGCAAGAAATTCCAAGCCCAGTAGCCGTAGCAAGCAGGAAATCCGGCAGCTGCTCGCCTCATAAAAATTTTTTTTCAACCTTCTGTCTTAACAAGGATATCCAAAGCATGAAACTGGCAGGCTTACTAAGCGAGATTGTTAGCGAGGTCGCAGGGCATGTAAACGAGGTCGCCGGGCATGCCAAAAAGAAATTTATTATTATAGGACTGGGCCTTAACGTAAACCTAAACTCGGCAGACATGAAATGGCTCAACAAACAAACAAACAAAGGCCACGCAGCAGCCTTGTTCTTAGAGACTAAGCAAAAGAGTAGCCAAGCCACAACATGGCTAGGGCTAGGGCCAGCCCAGCAACCGCTGCCAAGCACTTTTTCAGTGCTGTGGCAAATCTTACAGCGGCTAGCCTTGCTACAAAAACATATTGATACACAGGGTTTCTCGTTTTTTGCCAAACTCTGGAAAAAACGTAGCATGCTCATGGGAAAAACTTTAGACTTACAAAAATCAGGGCAAAAAGGAGAGCAAGGAGTAAAAAATACTGCTTCAGCATGGCAGATATGCGATCTTGATGAAAATTTATTTTTGCATCTTCGCCCCATAGAAAGAAGCAGTAGCCGATTTATGCAAGGAAGTGGAAAACAAGAATTTCCCCAAAGGCCGCTTCAGATGAAAAAACTCTATCTTCCAGAGTTGCCCTTTCAGCTGGACTTTCTGTAAGATAATCATAGCCACTGTCATTTTTCTTCTCAAATAGTGGTTTTATAGCAATTCTATAGTAATTTTCAAAGGTTTTTTTTGACTTTTCTTCCTTTAGCGTGTATACTTACTTGATTACATTAAAAAGCTGTTTTTGGCGGATTTGATGTTTGCTCGGCGTGTATACAGTTTATTTGCTTAAATGTTTTACTGTTTCTTTCC
>JAUXHF010000387.1 GCA_030621685.1 Spirochaetota bacterium | reverse complement strand
GGTGAGGGATATGCAGGTACTTGTACTTTTACAGTAGAGGTACCATAATAACAACGCGGTAAGAAATTTATTAAAAAAAAGCCCATGTCCTGTTCCTTTTTGGAATGGGGCATGGGTTTTTTTGTTTTAAATACATGCCTGAAAAGATTGCCCGGGCGCTGTAAAGCTAGGTAATTAGCTTGGAGCTTGGCACAGATTTAAAAACACTCTAAGCTGGCGTAGCTAATTTCTCTGATAAGAGTAAAATAAACACAAAATTCTTTAAATTCCTTAGCATTTAGCACTGACATTTTTTCTTTGAATATGCAGGGCTTACGGGAAATAACTGCTTTATACAAGGAAAAGCAAAAGCATAGACTTTTATCTCTTTTTTTTGTATACCTAGCTAACATATAGCCATAATTATGTGTAATGTTGTGGATGTTAATAATTAGATGGAGAACAATAAATAATGAAAAAAAATTCAATACAAAAAAAAATGGAAATGTTTAGAAATGGCTTCTTGCTAGGCTTTCTCTTGCTTTCTGCTGTTGCAATAGCTTCTTGTACCCAAGCTGTGGAAGGGAACGCTGCATCTGCTGATGTCCTTGATGAGAATGTCCTTGATGAAAATGTTATTGGGCTTAGTGTAATGGTAGCCAATGAGGCTGGCGACCCTGACCCTGACACGGCAGCATATGATACCGATACGCTTGGAAATGCAGCCGTACTTGCTGCTGTAGAAGACACAGAGGGTATTCCCATTGTAGTGTTTGTTGATGACACCACTACAATAGCCCCTGGCTCTGAACCTAGTGTTACTTTAAAGTTAGAAAAGATGGGAGCTACGAATGACTTAGAAGCTACAGCTAGCTTTTCTGCTGACTCGCTAGCCGATTTAACAGAGGCTTTAGGGGATGCAGGAAGCGAATCTAACCTTGATCCCGCAATGTTAACAACAAATACGGGAGGCGGACGAGCAAATAGTTTTTATTCCTTAGGCTATGACGGCGATGGAAATGTAGAGCTTAAACTTAATA
>JAUXHF010000380.1 GCA_030621685.1 Spirochaetota bacterium | reverse complement strand
TACATCTCGAAGAAGCCCATGTCCTTTTTGAAGGCAGTCCTGCGGGGGCAGCTTTTGTGGATTTTGGCCTGCATGCCTTCCACAATGCTAAGCAATCCTTAGAAGCAGGCTATGGCCCCTACTATTATCTTCCCAAATTAGAAAGCCATGAAGAGGCCGGCTTATGGGCTAAGGCCTTCGCCTTTAGTGAGAATTATTTGGGCCTGCCGCAGGCAAGTTTTAAGGCCACCGTTCTTATAGAAACGCTTACTGCTGTTTTTGAAATGCATGAAATTATCCACGCGCTTAAAGATTACTGTGTAGGTTTAAACTGTGGTCGCTGGGATTATATTTTCAGTTACATCAAAAAATTAGCCAGCTTCCCAGGTAGAGTGCTGCCCGATAGGCAGCATGTTGGCATGGATCAGCCTTTTTTGGAAAATTATTCAAAACTGCTTATCCAAACATGTCATGCTCGAGGCATTCATGCCATGGGCGGCATGGCCGCACAAATTCCCATTAAAAATAACGCCGAAGCCAATGAAAAAGCTTTTGAAAAAGTACGAAACGATAAAGAACGCGAGGCCAAAAACGGTCACGATGGCACTTGGGTAGCCCATCCCGGTCTTATTAAAACAGCTTTAGAGATTTTCACAAAACATATGCAAGGCGAAGTCAATCAAATACATAGCCCGAAACAGCGCAGTATTTCCATAAGCGCCAAGCAGCTGCTGGCACAGCCCAGCGGGCCGCTTACAAGGGCAGGCTTTGAGAATAACTGCGAAGCCGCCTTGCATTACCTAGCTGCCTGGCTACATGGCAACGGCTGCGTGCCGCTGTTTAACCTTATGGAAGATATGGCTACAGCCGAAATTGCTAGGGCACAGCTATGGCAGTGGCGGACTCATCATACAACTCTAGAAGATGGTGATGGCGCAAAAATTAGCATGAGCCAAGAACTTATTCAAAACCAGCTAAACGCCCTGCTTGATGCCCAAAAAAAACCTGATGCTTTCTCTGTGGCACCAATGGCGATGTATCAGCAGGCTGCCAGGCTTTTAGACGCTATCACTCAGGCGAAAA
>JAUXHF010000020.1 GCA_030621685.1 Spirochaetota bacterium | reverse complement strand
TATAATGCTGGAGCTACGGCAGTCTTTATGCACGATATTACTTTTTTAAGCTCATATTATGATAAAACAAATGAAAAATTGTCGCTTTCAGCGCTTGAAAAAAATTTGTCAGAAAATTTTACTGTGTCTGAAAGTCCTAGCGGAGACGGTGTATACCGATTAGGGGTGAGCATTCCAAGTGAAAATTTTTTTGTTTTTCACCTTATTCCCCTTTCTTTTAGCATAAGGCCTGCTAACGATGAGGAATATGACATAATCTTTTCAAATGAAATTCCAAGTTTTGATGAGGCAGGCTTTATCGAAATTCTTATTGGAGAAGATGAAGCAAGCAAAAAAACAGTAGATTTCATAGCTTTTGGTTCGGCTGCTCGTGAAATAACGCCAAGGGATGAAGATTTCAAAAATTACCCAGATCCTAAAACTATTGAGGTAATAACAGGAACGGATAGCCTTTTTAGAACAATTGATAAAGAGATAAACTTTTTTACTGAAGATACATGGCAGGTAACAGATTCTCCGACCTTACTGGTTCCTCCGGATGCTGGCTGTATACTTGATAGCAGAGATGACCTAGATAGGGATGGCATTTTCGATTGCCTAGAAGATGCAGCCGCTTCAAATGATGATACTTATTTTGGTATAAGCCTATACGATGATTGGGGGGCAAGAACAGATACCGTAGACATTTTTTTAGAAATTGACTACGTCCCCTGTTCTTTCTCTAAAAATGCTTTTACACAGCCTGCATTAAAATCGATTGAACTTGTAGAAAATATGTATAATCAGCTTTTCTATAAGGGGAGGCCTATTAAGATACACGTGGACCTAGGTTCTCTTTACGGCGATGCTCTTTCTTCGGGTAATAATCTAGGCGGCGGCAATGCTGTTACGAATGAGCAGGGTATTTCATATTTTTACGGAGTGACTACTAAAGGCAAGCAGCGGAAATTCAGAGAGGTGAAAAACAATAACTTTAAGAGAGCTAGAAAACAATTTTTTCATTACGCTCTTTTTTCTTACAGTTTAAGTGAAGATGGATACTTTGGGTCTGGTGCTGATGCAGAATTACCCGGAAATGATATGGTTATTGCTTCTGCGAATATATCGTCACAGGCAAACTATCCCTGCACTCTTCATGCAGATTCAGATGTTACTGTAAATCAAACAAATAAAAACTATGTTATTAACAAGCAGGCACTGGCGGTGGCTCATGAGCTTGGACATAATCTTGACCTCTATCATAGCGGTAGTAGAGGTGGCACAAATAATAATAAAATAAACTACTTAAGTATTATGAACTATCTCTATAGTAGTTCAGGCCTGCCAAGAAATGGAGGAGTGGGTAATAATGACGTAGCTGGAAAATATTATTCTGCTCAATCTAGTGTTGATTTTTGCGTTAATTATAAAAGAAGATATCTAGGTAGTTCGGATGACCTTATTCTAGGTTTTTCTGATGGTTCCCGAGAGAGTGTAAACGAAGCTATGTCCATAAAAGAAAAAGATATCACACGAACATGGGCCGAAAGTATAGATTTTAATTGTGACGGCTATACTACTTGCACTATTGATAGTAGTAGTGGCAGTGAGAAAGTTACATGTCCATATGGCTACCTTTCTCAGTATGACGATTTTGCAAACATTAAGCCAAGTTGCATGCTTACAAACAATTTAGCGGGCAGCAGAAGCTGTGAATTACCAAACTTTTTCGCGCGTGAAAGTAATGAAGGCTCGTCTTTTGGCTATTATGTCAAATCTGTATTTTCTGTAAAATTAGACGGAGTAAACGTATGTTCTTCTGGGAGTGAGAGTGGCAAGAGCTTTGTACTCATTTTCTATTCAGTTGATTGTGTAGGCCCAGTTTCAATGATAGAAGATTCTAAGAAAATATGCGACTTAAGCCAATCGAATGCTGGGGGAGTAGATTATTTATTCTGTGTTATTTCTGATGAAAATGTTGAAGGAATTAAAACTAAATCCCTCGTAACCCACATGCTAACTACCCAAAATTTAAACAAGTAAGCTGCACTGGCGACTCCATGAACTATGATAATTGCAGCATATTAGAAAGCGATGGAATGACAAAGGCTTGCAGGCTTAAAAAAAGAGATGAAGCATCAATGGAATTTGATTGCGAACTTACTGGCTATGAAATTAACTCAAGACTAGGAGATTACCGTGAACCTACGCTGGACGACCTTAAGGACTCTGATGATAAAAGCAATTTAAAAATTTTCTTTGACTCTACTCCTGTATCTACTCCTGCAGAGGGTACTTCTTTTGGGGCTATTTTATCAAGTAAAACTGGCTCAACAAAAAGCTCAAGTAAAGCCACTATTCAAAAAGTCTTTGATGACATACAACCGGCGATATATGACTGAGATTTAAAAACACTAAGCTTCTGCGATTGAAAAACTTCTAGCCTTGCCTGGGAATATCGAGGCATAGTATAGATGTAGCTCTAGATGTATGTAATAACTGTAAAGAAATTGAATTTTGAAAACTTTTTGCATGATGAACCCATAGCTTTATTTTATGGCGCAAAAGAAAAAAACCTTTCATAACAATGTAAACTTTGAGGACTTTGATGAAGAGTCTGCGCCCAAACAAAGTAGTAAAAAAAAAAGATTTCACTTAAAGTTTACCCCAAACGATGGGGACTTCAGAGATAGTAGCAGAAAAGCCGATTCGCAGTTTTATCGGCGTCATTCAGCGGCTAAAAAAATTCCCTACATTCATTTCCTCATAAAGAATGTAAAAAAACTTGTTATTGTAAGTTCACTAAATTTTCCGAAACCAAAGCCTGGTCTCATCGATAGGTTTTTGATACTGGCCGGCATGGCCGGCGTAGAACCTGTGTTGGTTTTCACAAAACAAGACCTTAGCAACGATGAAGACGGAATTGCAGCGCTGTATAAGGCGATTGGCTATAAAACGTATTGCCTGGCTAACTCTCCGGTAGAGGAAACTTTTATGGAAGAGAGCCATAAAAGCGATATACAGAAATACGTTCTTGACAAGGAAAGCGGAAGCATTTACGATGGGCGCGGCGAGCTTCTTTTTCGGCGGCAGAGCGAAGATGAAAAAAACATCCTTAATCTAAGCTTTAAAGAGATGCGAAGCTCTGTGTTTGAAGGTTCGGCTGTGGCCTTAGTGGGACATTCTGGTGTTGGGAAAACGGCGTTACTGCGAAAGATAGATTCTAGCTATCAGGCGGCGGTGAAGAGCATTTCTTTATTTACACGGCGCGGAAGACATACGACCACCCGTGTTCAGCGCCACGATCTTTCTTTTGGCGGCTTTGTTTACGACATGCCAGGTCTAAAAGAAGTTGATTTCATCTATTTGGAAAGAAGCGATATAAAGTTTTTTTACAAAGAGTTTAAGGAATTTAGCAAGCTATGCCGCTTCAAAAATTGCCTGCATATTGAAGAGCCGCATTGCGCTGTAAAAGAAGCCGTGGAAGATAAGCATATTCATGTTTTACGCTATCAAAGCTATAAGCGCATAGCCTTTTCAATTGCTAAGCGAGGTTTATAAAGGCCAAGGTTTTAAGCCTAGCCTGCTTAGGCTAATTGTTGATAGCTAACTGCACTAATTGCGCTGCTAATTGCGCTAACTGCTAAGCGAGGTTTATAAGGCAGAGGTTTTAAGCCCAGCTTGCTTAGGCTAACTGCACTAATTGCGCTGCTAATTGCGTTAATGGCTAAGCAAGGTTTATAAGGCGGAAGTTTTAAGCCCAGCTTGCTTAGGCTAAGTGCGCTAACTGCTAAGCGAGGTTTATAAGGCCAAGGTTTTAAGCTGCTGGTCTTTTTCTTGTGTTTGCAGGGCTAGGGTAATCTCGTCGATGTTTCCGTTTAAGAAATCTTCTAACTGGTAGAGCGTGCTGTGAGTGCGATGATCACTTACACGACCTTGAGGAAAGTTGTAGGTGCGTATTTTCTGGGAACGGTCGCCGCTGCCAATTTGCTCACGGCGCTGGCTGGCTTGTTTTGCTTCTTGGTCAAGGCGCTGTTTTTCGTAGAGCCTAGCGCGTAAAATTTTCATGCCACGCTCTTTGTTTTTTAGCTGCGAACGTTCATCTTGGCAAGTAACAACAATGTTGCTAGGCAGATGCGTGATGCGAATGGCCGAGTCGGTTGTGTTGACATGTTGTCCGCCAGCGCCAGCAGCACGATAGGTATCTATTTTCAAATCTTTAGGGTTGATCTCTAAAGCTGTTTGGCTAACCTCATGCAGCACGGCCACCGTGGCTACCGAGGTGTGAATGCGACCGCTTGATTCGGTTTCGGGTATGCGCTGCACCCGATGTGCTCCCGTCTCATACTTAAGCGTTAGGTACACATCTTTGCCCTTTACGGCGAAAACCACTTCTTTGTATCCGCGAATAGTGCTTGGTGAGGAGCTGATGATTTCTTGCTGCCAGCCCTTGCGCTCGGAAAGTTTGCTGTACATTCTGAACAAATCGGCGGCAAATAAAGAAGCCTCATCGCCACCGGTGCCAGAACGCACTTCCATGATCACAGAATTATTATTTTCATCAGAGTTTGTATTGGCCATGACCTTTTGTACCAGAACATTCCTAAGCCCCTCTAATTCAGCTTGAAATTCTAAGATCTCTTCTTTCAAGGCATGGCTAAGTTCTTCATTGCCTTTTGTTTCAAGCATATGCTTGTTCTCTGCCAGTTGTTTCTGTTTTTCTTTATAGGCTTGGTAAAAAGGAACGATGCTCTGCAGCTGGCTTAATTCCTTCATAGAGTTGGCATAGCTATCTTTATCTGCTAAGAGCTCTCCGCTTTCAGCTTTTTCTTGAAGTTGCAAATATTTTTGTTCAAGTTGTTCTAAACTTTTCATGGCCATGTTGGGACGGAAGTTTACTAAGCATGCGTTAGCCGCTTAGTAAAAAGAAATTTGTTTTGTTCTTGTAAGGATAAAACATGAAGGAAAATAGAGGCTAAACTTTATGCAGCATCCAGCTTCCAGCCTGCGGTTTCTAGCTTGTGGTTTCCAGCTTGTGGTTTCCAGCTTGTGGTTTCTAGCTTGTGGTTTCTAGCTTGTGGTAGCCTGCGGTTTCTAGCTTGTGGTTTCCGGCTTGCTTGTTGATTTTTTTCTAAATTTAAAAATATAAGTTATAAAACTTATTCGACTTTACGATTGACTATTGTTTTAAGATGTTCTAGGTTTTTCACTGTAAAAGTTTCATTGTCTTCATATTCTACGTAGTTTGATTGTCTAAGCGATTGCAGTGTTGTCTCGGCAACTTTCTCGGAAAGACCGGCCCAGCTGCCTAAGTCTCGGATAGTTGTTTTTAGCTGGAAATCGTTATCGTTAATCATGCTGCCATGTGTTTTCTCGTGAAGCATAATGAAGGTATCAAGTATTTTCATAGAATTATTCTTACGATTGAGAATTTTGAGCTTTCGTTTTTGGTCGTTTATCCGCAAGGCGAAAATTTTCAATAACTTAATGCCTAAGCTGGGCTGGCTTTGGACGAGAGCAAAAAAGCTTTTTTGATCTAACTCGAGTAACTCGGTGGCGGTTTCAGAGATGGCTGTTGCCGAGCGGGGCATTTTTTCTAAAATAGCCATTTCGCCAAATATGTCGCCGGGTTTAATCAGAGCCAAGGTTTTCTCTGTGCCAGAGACTATTTTTGTAATGCGAACATTTCCAGCTTGCAAAAAAAACAGGGTCGTACCCGGTTCAAATTCGCAGAATATTATTTCGCCTTTCTTTTTGCTCATGCCAAATTTCTCAAAGAGCGGGTTTGCCATAATAGATTTATATGCCTCCTTTTATGTTTTGTATTACAAAAAACTGTTCGTTTAGAGTTATGTTGTTTCAAGCATAGAGCGTATTGCTTGTATTTTTTCTTTTGCTAAGCCAACTTTCGGCTGGTGGGGGTAAAGCTCAAGGTAGCGATTATAAGCGTAGAGAGATTGCCGATAAGCTTTTTTCTCCCTATAGTAATCGGCTATTCCCAAAAGCTTATCATCAAGGTCAGCCTCCTTAACATTGAGCTTATGTTCAATGGCCTTGTGAATTTTCCTAAGCTCGTTCGAAAAAGCTGTTAAAGAGCGGATAAGAACTTTCATGTTTTTTTTGACAATGGAAAGAAACTCATCGGGAGAAAGCACATAGATGGTGCAATCGCTAAGGGCTTCAATGGTCTCATCACGAGCGATAGGCCCTAAGGAAGACTTTAATCCAAAAAATTCGCCGACGCCAATTCGTGATTTTTCAATAGCACTGCTTATGGATGTTTTTTTTCGTATAAGCTCGCCATTTTTCAGTAAATAAGTCGAATTTTCGCGTATATCGCCTTCAAAATATACTATAGATCCTTTTTTATACTGTACAAGTTTCATGTTTTATTCTCCTTGGCTTCTTATCTGCTTGATGCTCTCTTTATGTTTTGCTATCTTTGGAAATATCTTATTTGCCATGCTAAATAAAATATAATGGAAACAAAAGGGAGTTAGCAGATAATTTTTAAGAGATGGCTTTGTTTTTAGAGTAGAACACAATAGAATTTTACTCTGAAATACGTATCATATTGATATTTTTTCTGTATTTCGTGCTTCGCTCTGCTGGTATCAGCAGAGTTCCCTGCTGGCATCTTGTGTTTTCTAAGTAAGTAACAGTTATAGCCAGCTTTTATAGCCAGCTTTTGCTAGAAAGAGAGGAAGGGTTTGCCAGCTAAAACAAGGGCTATTTTTTAGGCTAGCTTGCCCCAAGTTTATTTTGAAAGCAGCTATGTTTATGTTTAGCTTATGTTGAAAAAACTAAAATTCTTCTTAAAGTTCACGGTCTGCCGTATTTGCTTAAGAAGCTTTAGCGGATCACCAATAAGATAGGCTTTTTGCTGGTGTTTGCCGTTATGAACGGTTATTTTCTTGTAAAACTTTCTCAAGATAGCTTGATTTTGTATCAATTTTTTGTGGCGTTCTTGGAAAAACAAGGGAATTCCCTCGCGAATGACAATTTCAATATTTTCTGGCTGGGCTTCGATAAGCTGGTCGTAGGGATTTTTCCGCTTATCTTTTAATATCAAAATATCAGCTTTCTTGCCAATTTCTAGGCTGCCGACTAGCTTATCTAGTTTGAAAGCCTTGGCGGGGTTTATGGTGGCCATCTCCATGATTTTCTTTGAAGAGATATCCTCGTGATAAATTTGATAGTAAAGTTTCTTGGCTACTTTCATCTCATCCAAAATATGCGGGCTTCCCGACATAGGAGAGTCTGTGCCAAGGCAGACATTTATGCCTTGGTCTAGCATAGCCGCGATATCGGCTGTTTGGTTAAACATAAAATAGTTAGAGGCAGGACACCATACCACCGATGCCTTGGTTTCGGCAATAGCTTTAATATCCGATTGCGAGCAGCTGATACAGTGAACTAATACCGAGTTGTGAAATAAGCCATTTTTCTTCTTTAATATTTCAATGCCACGCTTCGATTCCTCATCGAAACCCTCTTCAATATGCGTGATAAACGGAACGTTAAGCCGATGTGACTTTTTTATTTCTAGCTCATGAGCCTCGCCCCACTGAAGCTCGTAAGAAGACATCTCATGAGCGATACAATACTGTTCTACAATTCGGATAAAGGAATTTTCAATTTGCTCTTTGTTGATAATATGCGGGATATGGTCGCATACCGATGTTACTCCAGATAAAATATGTCGGTAATAAGAAAGCATGTATATCTGGTTGATGGATAGCTTATTGCGTTCACGGTAGATACTGGCTGATTTTAAGTCTTCATCCCATGGTTTCCAGCAAAGATAAGGACCATTGCCCACCCTTGGCAAGTAGGTGCCAAGCAGATGGTCGTGGGCATTGAACAGCCCAGGGTAGGCAATGTAGCCACTTAAATCTATTTTATTGCCTGTAGCTTCACTACCAAGGAAGCCATCGTTTAGGCAGAGCTTTCCACTGATGGTGATTTTGTCAAGATTACATATCTTTATGTTATGAAGTGTAAGGTTTTGAGCTTGCATACTTTAATTTATACTCTCATTATATCACTGTTGAAAGATAAGCCGAACAAAGAAACGCTGGCTGGCTGATAAACATGGGTTTAGCTTGATTGTATCCTTGTAAGGAGAAAATTCTACAGAAAACATGGATGAACTCGGCGTCATTTTTTTTGAAAAGTAAGCTGTTTTTGTCCATAAATTTGTTCTTGTAAGGAAAAATACTTTTCTCCATCTATTTTATATCGTGAATTTTCCTGTAAAGTTTTACAGGAATTTATATTTTTAAAGGTTTTTTAAAAATGATACGTAAAGCTATACTTGAAAAAACTAATAGAATGGCTGTATAAAAAGCCTTTAAGCAAAAATAATATAGCTTTTACTACAGTAATCCTATCTTTTAGATGCTTATCTTTTAGATGCTTATTTCCCTCTAAAGCAGTAATTAAATTCTATCCTTTGCAGGTGGATGCGTCATTTTAGTATACTGCAGCATCTGCACGGGTGAAGTAATCTTGGTTATTAGTATGATGGCATGGGTCTTAAGGTTTTTAGGTAGCTGAGTAGAATAAAAAAGAACTCGAAAACGATTCCAGCTAGAAGCACATAACTAGCTGTATGCATTAAATAAGGAGGATGAAAAAAATAAAGCCCTACGCCGGCTGCCGATAAGCCCAGTATATTTAAATAACCAGATATGCTTAAAGCAAGGCTTTCCCCTCTAGAAATGAGTATCCCTTTGAAAAACTGTTTCAACAAAAAAATTATTGCAAGAGAAGCCACAACCCATTGGATTCCTTGAATAGCATCAATAGATTCCATGCTAGATATGCCTTGAAAATCAATAAAATAAAGGTCTCTCCCCGGTTTAAAAACCATAAACAATCCAAATATGGCTATACCAAGCAGCAAGGGTAGCGTTAATATTTGATATATTTCCTTAAAGCCTAATTTAAACTTTGTCGTTATATTTTCGATATCCACATAGATGCCTAAGAAAATACTGATAAATGAATAGAGGATAATCCAATTGCTAATCAATAAAGTATCATGGACTACGCTAACAATTACAATAATTAGGTAATTTTGAGTGGTATAAACCAGAGAAGGCACTGAAAGTAACAAATAATTTCGTATCGATGTATAAGCCGTTCTGTTATAGGCTATATTGCTTTTTCTTGTATACAGCCAATATATGAAAACATTAAAAAATGTATCGATAAAGGCTGCCACTATCAAAATGATCAAGGCCGACCAAAAATAAGAAAATGGACTGCGTAAACCAATACAGATCAATATGGTAAAGGCAACTCTGGCCATGGAGGAAAACAAGATTACCCAAGATTTTTCTATATGAATAAGCGCTCCTTGATACACTCTGCGTATGCCTACTATAAGTAAGTCTATTAATATGGCTAGCGAAATGAAGGCGAGATGATAATACGATAAAATATTTTGCGCAGGCAATAAAAATACTAGTATGAGCAGACATGAAGCCAGGTAGGCCATGGCAAGAGCATAAGAAGATACTTTTTTTGTGTTTTGCGGACTTTCTCCACACGACGTTGGCGTAGCCAAGGATAGCAAGAACCCTGAAGCGGCAACAATAATAGAAAGGATTATTCCAAATAAAGAAATATCTTGAGAGGGCGTAATACTACGGGAAATAAAGGATATGATGAAGGGTATTTCTATTACCCGAAGTCCTGTGGATAGCGATGTATTTATCCACGTAATGTTTATTTTAAAAGTAGTATTCACTATGTAATTTATTAATAATTTGGTCTTTTTATAAATCTATTACCCGAAGTCCTGTGGATAATGATGTATTTATCCACGTAATGTTTATTCTAAAAGTAGTATTCACCATGTAATTTATTAATAATTTGGTCTTTTTGTAAACCTATTATCCGAAGTCCTGTGGATAACTGCTGAATTTCTTAATAATACAGCCATGCAATAGGCTATCCGCTAGCATTTTCCTGTATCTGGCATTTTTTCGGGATATTTCAATAATATTCTAACAGAATGCTATAATAGCATGATAGTAAGCATTTTTTTTATACATTACATCTTAGCTTTTTGTAATACTAAGGCAGCAGCGTTTTCGTTGCTTCGACTCTAGCAGCCTATAAAGAAATAAGGAAATAAAGAATAGAGTAACATCGCAATGCTTTTTCTATTCAATGCTTAGCTAGAAGGCTGAAAATACTGCTCATCGCAGAAATTTATTAAAACATGTAGGGGTATCTGATGCCCTGATGAAAGATTAATTTTTGGAAAAACTTCCCAATATACATCAAAGTTGGCTTGTAGAGCTACAAGCCGAATTTAAACAGCCCTATATGGCAGAGCTTCGGGAATTCCTAAAAGCAGAGCTTCAAACACAAAGCATATACCCAGACATGAAAAATGTATTTAATGCCTTTCTCCATACGCCTTTTCAAGAGGTAAAGGTGGTTATCATTGGCCAAGATCCCTATCATGGAAAGGGGCAAGCCCATGGCCTAAGTTTTTCAGTGCAAACAGGAGTGAAGCCCCCTGCCTCATTGCGTAACATATATCGCGAAATAAGCGATGACTTGAAATTGCCTATGTCGAAAGTTAGCGGCAACCTGCAATCTTGGGCCAGCCAAGGCCTGCTGTTATTGAATGCTGTGTTAACCGTGAGGGCAGGGAAGCCAGCCTCTCACCATGCTAGGGGCTGGGAGGTTTTTACAGATAAAGTTATTAGCTTGCTCAATGAAAAACGAGAGAATATTGTGTTTATGCTCTGGGGAAATTTTGCCCAGCAAAAAGCAAAATGTGTTGATGGTTCTAGGCATTGCATACTTAGGGCAGCTCATCCTAGTCCTTATTCGGTGTCTGGGTTTCAAGGTTGTCGCCATTTTTCTAAGGCGAATAGCTATCTTCTGTCTCATGGCAAAAAAGCGATTAACTGGCAAATTAATTAGCAAATTAATTTGCTTGTATACTCGCCTAGCTTAGAAAACTGCTGTTGAAGCCTAGCCTAGAAAGCTGCTTTTATATATTGATGCAAAAAGGCTATTCCTTTAAGGTTATTCATGCTTTAGGTAATGAGTTTTAAGTTTTTGGTAGGCCTCATTTAGAATTTGGGTAAATTCTGTGGCTATTTTCTCTTTTTCAGGATGGCTATTATACTTATCTGGGTGATACTGTAGCAGAATTTCTCGTTTCCTTCTTTCCACTTGCTTCAAAGAGCTAGGGGGGCTTAAATCAAATACGCCTAGGGCTTCTTCGATAGACTTAGGAACGAGATTCTTCTTTTTAAACAAATCCTCTGTATCTTGTTTATATTCGCTCTTCTGGCTTTCATTGGCCTTGAAAGAACTCGAAAACGCTTGTCTTGCATCTGCTCTGCCATAAAATTTGAGAAGCCTCCAAAGCCTTTTTCCTATACTCACAATTCACTCACAATTCACTCACAATTTACTTACAACTCACTTACAATTCACTTACTTTACTTGCTTGCTATGGTTGATTCTGGTTGTTACGTTGCATTATTTTTCATAAATTGAATCTAAAAATTGTTCTTTCATATATCATTATATAATATACAAGATACTTTGGCTAGAATACCTACAAGAGAGTCTTCTGATAATGTTTTAAAAGACAAATGAAAAGGCCGTGTTAGCCACTGCTTAGCCTTGTTCTTACTTAAAAGCAGCTAGCGTAAACCAATAATTTTTTAGCACAATTTCATGAAATTCCAATACGAAGCAGTTATTGCAGGGACAGGTTCTTTTCTGCCCAAAAAGAATGTGACGAACAAAGAGCTTTTTACAAGAATAAGTGGGTTTAATGCCCAGCGAGCCTTAACTGCGCTTAAAAAACGAAATAAAGACTTTCCCTCGTCAAGCGCAGCCGATGAAGTATTTGATGCCTGGGTGCTGCAAGTATGCGGCATTGAAGAGCGACCTTTTCTTAGCGAGGGTGAGCTAGAAAAAGGCCTTGAGGTTGAGAGCATGGCAGCTCATGCGGCAGAAGCGGCGATACAGGCTGCCGAAATGAATTTGGAGGCCATTGGCCACGTTGTATTTTCTACGTATAGCTCATCGAGAATTATGCCGTCTCCTGCTTGTGTGCTGGTAAAAAAACTAGGTCTTCGCCAAGGTCTTAGCCTAGCGGGGAATGGAAGTGAGAAAGGCGATACCAAGACAGTTCTTGGCTGCTCGGCGCTAACCGTGAATGGCGCATGCAGTGGCTTTTTAGATGCGCTTATTGATGCTGTAATTAAAATACGCTGTGGCATGTTTGAACATGTTTTGGTGGTGGCTGCCGATTACCTAAGTAATAAAATGAACTTTAGCGATCCCACCTCGGCTATTATTTTTTCTGATGGGGCGGGGGCTCTTCTGCTTTCTCGAGCTAAGCCTGAGGACACTCGGCCAAAAATATTAGGCTTTGCCTCTGCTATTGAGTATAGTGAGCAAGTGTATATGGAAAACAGTGGGACAATTTTCTTTAAGGGAGATAGTGGCCCGCTTGTGCAAAGACATGCGGTGAACTCGATGTATAACATTGGGCTTGCTGCCTTAGAATCTTGTGGGCTGAGCTTTGCCGACTTGCAGGCTGTTCTTCCGCATCAAGCTAATTCCCGAATTATAGAGGCGCTCAGAAAAAAAATTAACCAAAAAGATATTCTTGTTTTAAATAAGATAGCCAAGCTAGGCAACCTCTCCTCTGCTACTGTGCCGGTCTTGTTAGATTTATACATGCGAAAAAAGATATATGCCAAGACCTATGCCAGGGCGCAAAAATTACTCTTAACTTCAGTTGGTGGTGGCTATACTTTCAGTGCTGTGGTAACAGAGGCCTAAGCTAAAAATTCTCTAGAACATAAAATTCTACACTTAAATACTACACTTAAATACTACATCTAAATACTTAGGAAGTTAGTTTTCTGGTATTTTCTGGTAAATAGTTTAGGCAAAAAAGATAGCAAGGGAAAAACAGCTAGGATATTCTACGCTTCTTGAAAAGAAAGTAAGCTTAAGAAATTTCAGCTAACAGCATCTTTTTGAAAATTTAACCGATAAGTTAATCTAGGCTGGGCATGGTTATAGCTAGATTGAAAAGAAAATGAATACAAAGAAAACGAAGCCGGCCATAGTGTTCTTAGGCACTCCGGCCTTGGCAGCAGATATTTTAGAATATATTCTTCTAGAGCAGCTAGCTGATGTTAAGGCCCTGTGGACGAACCCGCCTACTCGTAGCGCTCGGGGTACGGGCAGTGGCAGTGCTTTGCCTAGCGCCAGCCCCAGCCCCAGCCCCAGCTCTGTAGCCTTGCTAGGCCGGGCTTATAACATTCCCCTGCGCGAGACAGTGAATATTGATAGCAAAGAAATTGAATACCTTAAGCATTTGAATGTGGATTTTGGATTGATAGTAGCCTATGGCAGTTTGCTGCCAAGCAAGTTTTTTGAAATTCCTAGCGAAGGA
>JAUXHF010000120.1 GCA_030621685.1 Spirochaetota bacterium | reverse complement strand
TTGGCAGAATTGTGGAAATAGATAAGCCTAGTTTCGGAGTCTTTCAAAAAGCCTCTTTAGCCAGCTATATAGATTTTTTCACTTTAAAAGAAGTCTTCATCATAGGCCTAGAAGATGATAAATCTTAAGCACACTGCCTTTGATAACAAAGAACTATTGTTATAAATATGCCTAGAAATATACCTAGCTAAGTAATGAAATAGTTAGGTTTTAAGAATTTTGTCATGTCATGGTAATAAATTTTCCAAGAAGCTAAGAGCGCTGGTTGTGAAAAAAAAACTGCATGTACTGCTTGGGTTTATTGCTTGGGCGCTTCCTGCTACCCTTCTTGTGCTGTATCAGTCCTCGGTGCTTACTATAAAAATCTATGATATTAGTGTTAACTTTGTATATCTTTTTTTGGCTGTATCTATGGTTTTAAAGCCTTCCTATAAAACACTCATTGTTGTTTTTTATACGGGAGTATTGGTAGATAGTGTAAGTGAAAACTATTTTTGCTTTTACACAATAAGCTTCTCTGCTTCCTTGTTCCCTTTAGCCCTTGCCGAGAATAGATTTGATACTAACTTTGTCTTGCCCCTCTTTTTATTGCTTATTTTTGCTGTAACAGCTTTAAAAGTGCTTATTGAGACCCTTTTTTTAAGTATTCTTTATAATTTCAGCTTAGCTATATTATTTATTAAACGAGAAGGAATTTTAGAGATAGTTGTGGTTAGCCTCTTATCAATTTTTGTATATCTAGTTATTCTGCTACTAAGAGAGATGAAAAACAAAGGCTTGGCTTATTTGAGGGTTCTGTAAAACTATGTTTCTTTGGAAAATTCTTTTAATTTTTTAAAGTTAAAAGAATTTCTTAATATTCTGCTTTTTGATGGAAAATAAAACTTTTGATATTAGAATTTGTGTATTGAGATATTTAATTTTATTTTTCATAATCAAGCTAACAGCTATTAATTTAATATGTAACTTTTAACACATAACGGAAGCGAGAGAAAGCAAGGCTAATATTTGTAGCTAAGTTTCGTAGCTAAATTTCTCTTTCTAATGAAAATATTGTAAAAAATGACAAAAACCTATAGTTATCTTTCAAATTCGAATCCTAGTTTTGTAGAAAAACTTTACCAGCAGTATAAAGAGGCGCCAGAGAGCTTAGACGAGAAATGGTCTATATTCTTTGAAGGTTACGAATTAGAGGCCACAGTAAGACAAACAGCTAACAATTTAGCGAAGAGGAATGGAGCTGGAACTGGGGAAAGCAAAGATTCTGAGCTAAGGGTAGGGGCTATAATTTCAAACAATGGCTTATCTGGGCATGCGGAAAAAGAAATAGCTGTTACCAAGCTTATTCAAGCCTATCGAGCACGTGGTCATTTAGCTGCGGATATTAATCCACTTTCCCCCCAAGATGAAAATTCTCTGAAGAAAGCAGATTTAGAGCTTTCTTATTTTCATCTTAGTGAAAAAGACTTTGAGACTGTTTTTGAAGCTGGGAAAGAGCTGAAAATTGGCGCTGCTAAATTGAAAACGATTCTTAAATGTTTGCATGCCTCGTACATTAGTAAAATGGGCATAGAGTTTATTCATTGTGATAACTCTGCCTTAAGGAAGTGGATTTATAACAAAATTGAGCCACGTTATGGAAGCCCCGGTTATTCAAATGAGCGTAAAGTAAGAATATACAAGCATTTAAGTGCGGCTGTATTGTTTGAGCAATTTTTGCAAACAAAATATGTGGGACAAAAACGTTTCGGCTTGGAAGGCGGGGAGGCGCTGATACCGGCGCTTGAAGCCTTGATTGTTGAAGGATCATATCGTGGCGTGCAGGAATTTGTTTTTGGCATGGCTCATAGGGGGCGGTTGAACGTTTTGGTGAACATTTTACGAAAGTCTTACTCGGATATCTTCACGGAATTTGAAGGCGGCACGCTTCCCGATAGCATTAAGGGCGATGGTGATGTGAAATATCATCTTGGTCAATCGGCCGATATTCTTAAAAACGGAAGAAATGTTCATCTTTCTTTGGCCTTTAATCCCTCGCATTTAGAAGCGGTTACGCCTATTACTTGTGGCATGGTTTATGCGAAATGCATGAAATACTATAAGAAAGACTTATCGAAAATTGTAAACATCAGCATTCATGGCGATGCCTCAGTAGCAGGACAAGGGGTTGTTTATGAGCTTAACAATATGTCGAAGCTAGAGGGGTATAATATTGGCGGAACGGTTCATCTGGTCATCGACAACCAAATAGGCTTTACGGCTACGGGCAAAGAAACACGCTCTGGAGTGTATTCTACCGATATCGCACGTCTTTTAGGCTCGCCCATCTTCCATGTGAACGCCGATGATCCCATTAAAATGGCCTATGCCCTAGAACTTGCCATTGGTATTCGCCAAGAGTTTGCCATAGATGTATGGGTCAATATGATCTCCTACCGCCGCCGAGGCCATAACGAGGGCGATGAACCACGCTTTACCCAGCCACGCATGTACAGCAAAATTGATGCTCATGATAATGTTTTAGATATTTTCGAAAAACAATTGCTGGGTGAATCTAGTCTTACAGCCCAGGACGCTGCCAAAATTAAAGAGAAATACAAACATATTCTTGAAGAGACGTTAGATGTTGCTAAAAAACAAAAAAGCCATGTGAATGTAGATTCTTTGCGGCGCTACTGGCAGGATATTCGTATCGCTAGACCTGATGATTTCGAGAGGCCTGTAGCCACTTCCATACCTAAGAAAAAACTTGAGGAACTAGCCACAAAAATTTTTAATATCCCTAAAGAGTTTCCGGCACATAAGAAAATTAGAGCGCTTTTTGAGAAGCGCATGACGAGCTTCAAAAATGGCCATGCCGATTGGGCCATGGCAGAAAGTCTGGCCTTTGCTAGCATTCTAAGCGAGAGACGTTCAGTGCGTGTTTCAGGACAAGATAGTGTTCGAGGCACATTTTCGCATCGCCATGCTCGCCTGTACGCCTTAGTAAATGGAAAAGAGCAAGTGTATGTTCCTTTGAATAGCTGCCTTACTGGCCTAGCCCATTACCGAGTAATAAACTCACAGCTTTCGGAATTCTCTGTCTTGGGCTTTGAGTATGGATATTCGCTGGCAAGGCCACATGCCTTAACTATTTGGGAAGCACAGTTTGGTGACTTTGCCAATTGCGCTCAAGTGATTATCGATCAATTTATCACATCTGGTGAATCAAAGTGGCAACGTTATAGCGGAATTGTTCTTTTGCTTCCCCATGGCTATGAGGGCATGGGACCAGAACATTCTAGCGCTAGGATAGAGCGGTATCTGCAAATGTGCGCTGATAAAAACATGTATGTATCGTATCCCACTACCCCGGCCAATATGTTTCATTTGCTGCGCCGTCAAGTAGTGGCAGCTTTTCGAAAACCTAGTATTGTTATGACACCCAAAAGCATGCTTCGTAATTCCTATGTGGTCTCGCCTTTGCCTGATTTTTTCGATGGAGAATTTGAAGAAGTCATCGATGATAGCAGCGCAACGGCAGCTAAGATAAAACGTGTTATCCTCTGCACGGGCAAGGTTTATTACGATTTGCATGCCAAACGACTTTCCTTAAAAAGAGATGATGTTGCCCTTGTTAGAATAGAACAGCTATACCCCTTAATCATCTCTCAGATTAAAGCCATCCAGAAAAAATATAAAGCGGCTAAAGATTGGCTTTGGGTACAAGAAGAGCCTGAAAACATGGGAGCTTGGTCTTTTCTGGCAGCCAAATTAGATTTTTTAAAACTACGGGTGATTTCAAGAAAACATGCGGCTTCCCCGGCTTCTGGCATATTAGCTGTGCATAAAGAAAACCAAAAAACAATTCTAGAAAATGCTTTTAAATAGCTATACTATTTAAATAACAGCTGAAGACATCTACATAAATATTACTCGCAACACTGCAAACAAAGGCTGTAGCTAAATTTCATAGATAACCTTCGATAGCCTTCAATACGTTTATATTTTTAATAAGGCTAAGCTGAAATACCGTACATAGAAATATTGTAAAGAAAACTACATTTAAAAAAGGCAAGCAAAATTATGGCAGAACCAGTCCTTGTCCCTTCATCGGGAGAGAGCATAACAGAAGCAGAGCTTTCAACATGGCATAAGAAAAACGGTGACTATGTAAAAACCGATGATATTCTTGCCGAGCTAGAAACAGAAAAAGCTACGCTTGAAATACGCTCACCTGCTAGCGGAAAACTAAAACTTCTTAGGGAAGAAGGAAACACTGTTCGTGTTGGTGATACGCTTGCTGAAGTGGATACCGCGCTATCTGCCTCTAGCCTCCTGCAAAATGAAAACGAAAGAGCAGGGCTAGCTTCACAGAAAGAAGAAACGGCCATGCCAGCAGCGCTGGTAGCTACAAGCGAGGGTCTTGCTACAGAAAACGCTGCTACGGAATTTACTCGCCACGAAAATAAGGTTTTTGCCACGCCTGCTGCACGCAAGCTTATGCACGAACAGAACCTAAGGCCAGAAGAACTGTTTAGCTTAGCTAGGCAATCTTCAGGCAAAGATATAGGCGGCGGCTTAGGCTTAAAGCGGCCCGGCTATGCTGATGTGCTAAAAGCCTTGCAAAATAAGCCGGCGCCGGCGGCTACTTTGCCAGCGCACTCTGAAAAAACTGCTGAAACTGCTAGCGAGCTAAGCAACATGGCAGGGGCTCGGGAGCGGGAGCTGGTAAAAAAACCACTTAGCCGTATTCGGCTAACCATAGCCAAACGCCTGACTCAAGCCCAGCAGAGCATGGCTTTGCTAAGCACGTTTAATGAGATAGACATGCATGCGCTTATACAGCTACGAAAACGTTATAAAGAATCGTTCAAAGAAAAATATGGTGTTGGCTTAGGCTATATGTCTTTTTTCACGAAAGCTGTTGCCTTAGCCTTGGCAAAGTTCCCTATCATAAACTCTAGAATAGAAGAGGATCATATGCTCCAGCCCAGCTATGCCGATATTAGCATAGCTGTATCAAGTCCTAAGGGCTTGGTTACGCCTGTGCTAAAAAACGCTGAGCGCCGAAGTTTTCAGGACATCGAGAGCTGCATAAAAACTTTTGCCATCAAGGCAAAAGAAAATAAGCTTAGCATGGATGACATGCGTGGCGGCACTTTTACCATTACCAATGGCGGCATTTTCGGTTCTATGCTATCAACTCCCATTGTCAACTTCCCGCAATCGGCTATTTTAGGCATGCATAATATTGTGCAGCGACCAGTGGCGGCTGATGGCGAAGTGCTGATTCATCCCATTATGTACGTTGCGCTTACCTACGACCACAGGCTTATCGATGGGGCTGAAGCGGTGCAGTTCTTATTTTCCATAAAAGAATATATTGAAGACCCCTTTAGGTTGCTTTTAAATGTTTAGTGTAAACGTTTTAAGGCGCAAGTTTAATGTTCTTGCAAAGATATTTTTTTGAAAAAGCGTTCATAAGTTGCCTTTAAAGAAGGCGAAGGTTATGAAACTTTTGGATAGACTCTTGTTAGTCCTTTTTTAGTCTTTTGTTTGTGGCAGGCATGAAAAGCAGGCCTAAGCTCTAAGCTCATCTCTTTATATTTTAGAATTCTATGTCTCTTACTTTTGATTATGATTTAGCCATTGTTGGCGCTGGGGCTGGGGGGCTATCGGCTGCGGTAAGGGCATCAACGTTCAAGTTTAAAACGCTACTCATTGAAGAAAAAGCCAGCTTTGCTACTGGTTTTTTTAACATAGAGGCCTTGGGCTTCTCGGCAATCTCGCCTTCTGATTTTTGTCGATTTATTAAAAATGGCAAGCTATCGGAGCTGCTTTCAGAGCATGCTTTGCATGCTCTGCCAAATTCAAAGTTACCAGATTCAAAGTTATTTAGCCAAGAAGTGGATGCTAGCGGAGCAGAGTTAAAGGATCAGCGTTCTGATATTTCAGGGTTAGTAGACAAAGAAGTAAGCAAGTTACTTTCGTCTACCAAGGTCGAGTTTTGTCATGCCAC
This sequence comes from Spirochaetota bacterium, assembly GCA_030621685.1. Classification (GTDB taxonomy): domain Bacteria; phylum Spirochaetota; class UBA12135; order COTS27; family COTS27; genus JAUXHF01. The sequence goes on along the minus strand of JAUXHF010000120.1, from coordinate 375 downwards.
AGCTTCTTTTTACGATGAACATACTTTGTTTCTTGAAAGCGGTTCTGCAAAAAAGAAAATTACTGCCGAATACATCATTTTAGCTACGGGATCAAAACAGAAAACACTAGGTTTTTTGCCGAGTATAAAAGAATTTGATGCTAAGCAAAAAGCTGTATTTATCTTAGGCGCGGGCTTTAGCGGCCTTGAAATGGCCCAGCAATATGCCAGCCTAGGCCTCAAAGTTACTCTTGCAGATGCCAAAGAGAAAATCCTTGCCAGCATGGATGCCGAGCTAGCAGAGCAGATTATAAGCCGCTTGAAATCTCAAGGAGTAGAGTTTTTAGCTAAGCGAAAAGCTGAAGTCGGATCGTAGCCATGTCGGTCTGTGAGCCA
>JAUXHF010000058.1 GCA_030621685.1 Spirochaetota bacterium | reverse complement strand
ATTAATAACTTTTATGCACTTGCATTTGTTCTAAGGTTTGAGGTTTGAGTTTACATTTAAATATGAAAGAATTTGTACGTGATATTTTTTACATACTATCTGTTAAAATAGTAGAGCTAGATGAAAAATTATTAGCTATATGATATGAATACGAGCAGTGAAGAAATAAGAAATAAGAAATAAGCTAAGGTTTTTCAAAAATAAAACTTAAAAATCAAGAGCAAACAAGACAGCAAATAAGACAGCAAACAGAAGCTATACAAAAAAAAGAGGATGCATGGATAAAGAAACAGCCTTAAAAGAAAAACAAATGAAGCTAGGGATAAAAAGCAAAAAAAGCAACCAGCTGCTTAAAGAAATTTTTGATGAGACGGGAAAGGTTATTGTGGGCATGCAGGCGTCACTGGAGCTTATTCTCATTGCTTTTTTGTCCTCGGGGCATGTGTTGTTAGAAGGCGTTCCCGGGTTAGCTAAAACATTGCTTATAAAAACCTTTGCTGAAATATCGGGGCTTTCGTTTAAGAGAATTCAGTTCACACCAGACTTGTTGCCTGCCGATATTCTAGGCACACAGATCTACGAGCAACGCACGGGAAAATTCATCACGAGAAAAGGCCCTTTGTTTGCCAACGTCATTTTAGCCGATGAGGTGAATAGAGCGCCATCGAAGGTGCAGTCTGCGCTACTAGAAGCCATGCAAGAAAAGCAGATTACCTTAGCCGATGAGACCTACCGCTTAGCCCTGCCCTTCATGGTGCTAGCCACACAAAACCCGATAGAACACGAGGGCACCTACGAGCTGCCCGAAGCACAGTTAGATAGGTTTATGATTAAAGTTGTGGTGCCGTATCCCTCAAAAAGTGAGGAAGAGATTATTATCAATAACTACGTTAGTCCGTCATCGCCAAAGTTAAAAAAACTTTTGACTCCTCAGAAAATACAGCAACTTCAAGAAGTGGTGGCTCATACCTATATAGACGAGCGGCTGGTTCGCTACATCGTAGATATTGTGGATGCCACGCGCTATCCTGAAAGCTATGGGCTAGAAAAAAACATTATTCAATTTGGTGTCTCGCCCCGGGCTTCTATAGATTTAGCTAAGGCAGCTAAAGCGTATGCTTTTATTCATGGCGAAGAGTACGTTAAAGTCGATGATATCAAAGAAGTGGCTAGCGGAGTTTTGCAGCATAGGCTGATATTGAGCTATGAAGCACAAGCTCGTGAGATTCATGCTTCTGATATTATTACTCGTATTCTAGAGAGCGTCAAAGTGCCTTAAAAGCCTAAGCCTAAAATAAGCCCTTAGCTAAAAAGCCTTTAGCCGTAAAAGCCTTTAGCCTTAAGTTCTTATAGAAATTTTCTACTTGTAGCTTGCCATCCGGTTTTTTTCATTGTTTAGAAAATTAGAATTTCATGAGCCTTTCAAAACAAGAAGCCTTCATCGGTGTTTGCGGTGAGGGGCTTAGGTGTTTAGGGGCATTGAAACTGCCATCATTATTTCGAACATCAAGAAACGTAGCTACCAGTTTTTTCATTGCATAAAGAATTAGAGAGTTAGAAAATTAGAATTTCATGAGCATTTCAAAACAAGAAGCTTTCATTGGTCTTTCCGATGAGGGGCATAGCAAAGATGAAATTGCTATCATAAAAAAAATTCAAAAACTTACGATTCGTGCCAGATTAGCAGCAGAGGGGAGTTTTAGCGGGAAATACCGTTCTCACTTAAAAGGGAACGGCATGGTTTTTGAAGAGGTAAAAGAATATAGCTTTGGCGATGAGGTGAAAAATATTGATTGGAACGTTACCGCTAGAATGAACCAGCCCTATAGCAAACGTTTCGTGGAAGAAAGAGAACTTTCATTTATTATCTTACTGGATGTTTCTGGGTCTCAGGAATTTGGCAGCGGGCAATCAAAAAAAGATTATTGTTTGGAAGTAGCGGCGATGCTAGCGTTTTCGGCTGTGAAAAATGCTGATAGGGCAGGGTTGCTGCTTTTCTCGGATGAGGTTGAATGCTATTTGCCGCCAGCCAAGGGTGTTCGTCAGGTCTTACATATGCTGCGTACGGTGCTACGCCATAAAAGCCGTTCACAAAAAACCGATATTCAAGTTGCCTTAAACTTCATGAATAAAATAAAGCCCAGTCGGGGAATAATCTGTTTGGTTTCCGATTTCTTATATCCAGCTAACTTCAGTATCCCCCTTTCGCTTATGGCAAAGCAGCATAAAGTTATTGCCTTAGCCGTAAATGAAGCTAAGGAACTACAGCTACCAAAGCTAGGACTTATGTGTTTTTCTGATATTGAAAGTGAGCAAACCATGCTGGTGGATACCAGTAGTGTAGAGTTTAAAGAACAATACGCAAAAAATGTTCAAAGGCATAAAAAAGAACTTTCGCAGTTTTTTGTTGGGTTAAACATTCCTCTGCTTTTCTTAGATACCCATGATGATTACTCAAAAAAACTGAATGTCTTTTTTAAAAAACTATAAAACAAAAAACTAAGTTACCAAGTTTTCAATACTAAGCTATGCTGGCACAAACCTTTAATAATTTTATTATCCAGCAAGAAGTGGCTCTTTGGGGAGACTTTGAAGCGAAAAGCCAGCGTAGAACGCCGTATTTTTTTAACTTTGCGAAGCTGAATTCGGCGCTTGCCATGCAAGAACTTTCTCAATTCTATGCTAGCAAACTCATGGGTTTTTTAGCCAAAACTGATACAAAAGAATCGGCAACAAATATTGATATCGTTTTTGGGCCAGCGTATAAGGGCATTAGCCTTTGCATGGGCTTAGTGCTTGCCTTGGCGAATATGGATAGCAGCCATAGCCTTGTTGCCTATGCCTATAATAGAAAAGAGAAGAAAGAACATGGAGACAAAGGCATGCTTGTTGGCGCCCAGCCGCAGGCTGGCTCAAGAATTTGTATTGTTGATGATGTTATAACCTCTGGTGGCTCGCTTATCCAGAGTATTGAATTATTAAAAGAGCAAGAACCAAAGTGTACTATCGCTTGCATACTGGTGGGCATAGATAGAGAGGAATATGCTCCGCAGAACCCCTTGCTAAGCGCTGCTGAATACATAGAAAAGCAGTATGCTATTCCGCTGATAGCGCTTACAAGTATTCGCAGAGTGCTTTGTGAGGTAGCCTTGCAGAATACTGTTTCAAAGGAAATTCTAGCAAGATCTTGGGAGTATTTAGAAGCAAAAAGCCCCCAGAAGAATGTTTTCTAGCTGAAAGAAAAGCAGGGAATCTTAGAGTTTTGCTTAGATTGGATTACGCCAGGACTCTAGGTTCATGTTACAATAAAAGAAAGCAATCAAAACATTTTTTATTTTTTGATAGCATGCTATTATTTGGTTTGGTATAATTTTTAAAAACTAGTACAAAGGCTTGGACCTAGTTTTTTCAGTACCCATACTTGAAGAGAAATGAAGAGAAATGAATAAGAACAAAAACCATAAGAGAATTAGCTTAAAAGTTCAAGCATCATCTTTGCCTAAAGATAAGCAGACAAGCTTTTCTTTCCTAGTGAAGCAAGACGGTGAAGATTTTTTTTATAGACTGGAAGTAGGCGGAGAAAGGGCAGAAGACACTCATTCTTGGAAGCCGGGGGCGCTGAGCCTAGAGAGGGTTGCTTGCGAAGTGTACGGCTTTAAGGCGGCTGAAAATTTCATTGTTGCTAGAGTAGCTGAAAATGAGGATGGCTCATCAAGCTTAGTGGACACTGCCTACATACTTGAAAAAGATATGCAGCTTAGGTTTTTTTCTGTGAAGGAAAAAGAAGGCTTAGCGGTATATCGGCATACGAGTGCGCATGTTATGGCCTATGCTCTATCGAGTATATATCCTGAGGTGAAGCTGGCTATAGGGCCTGTTATCGAAGATGGTTTTTACTACGATATAGATGAGCTGCAGCTGAAACAAGAAAATTTTGAGGCTATTGAAGAGAAAATGGCTGAGATCATTCGTTTGGGCTACGTTAACGAGCGGGTAGAGCTTAGCCGCAAGGAAGCCTTAGAGCTGTTTCAAGAGCAGCCTTATAAAGTAGAAATAATTCGAGACCTGCCTGAAAACGAAACAATTAGTGTTTATAAAATGGGCGATTTTATAGATCTTTGCAGAGGACCGCATTTGCCTAACATAAAAAGCATCAAGGCTTTCAAACTTCTGCGGTTGGCAGGTGCTTACTGGCGTGGTAGTGAAAAAAACAAAATGCTTACGCGTATATATGCTACCAGCTTTGAACATGAAAAAGAGCTTAGGCTATACATAAAGCATCGTGAAGAGGCTGCTCTGCGAGATCATAACCGCGTGGGCAGAGAAATGGGGCTTTTCGTTAGCGATGAATATGTTGGGAAAGGACTTCCTCTGTTCACGCCACAGGGGAATATACTCTTGCAAACCTTGAAAAGTTTTGTAGAAAAAGAAGAACGCAAACGAGGATACATGCATACGCTTACGCCGTATTTAGCTAAAAGCAGCCTCTATAAAATTTCAGGCCACTGGCAACATTATAAAGAAAGTATGTTTGTAATAAGCGGAGATGATGAGCTAGCTTTACGGCCTATGACCTGTCCTTTTCACTTTACGCTGTATAATAGCAAGCGACATAGCTACCGAGATTTGCCGGTGCGTTATGCTGAAACCAGCGTGCTTTTCCGTAACGAAGACTCTGGCGAAATGCATGGGCTTACGCGAGTACGTCAATTTACCCTAGCCGATGGCCATGTTATTTGTACCCCGGAGCAGGTGCAAGCCGAATTTGAAAGCTGCTTAGAACTGCTCATGCATATTTTAAGCGTCTTAGAAATAAAGGATTACACTTTTCGTCTTTCTCGCTGGGATAAAAAAGATAGCGGAAAAAAATATATCGATAACCCAGTAATGTGGGAGCGGACAGAGGCTCTGATAGAGGCGATTCTGCGCGATAATAAGATTACCTATTATGAGGGAATAGGTGAAGCTGCTTTTTATGGACCTAAATTAGATATCCAAACAAAAAACACCTACGGGAAAGAAGACACCTTGCTTACGGTTCAGATTGATTTTGCTTTGCCAGAGCGCTTTAAAATGTTTTACATGAATAATAACAATGAAAAGAAAGAACCGGTAGTTATTCATCGTTCCTCCATAGGTTGTTATGAGCGTACGCTTGCTTTGTTATTAGAGAATTGTAAAGGAAAACTGCCGTTTTGGCTTATTCCTAGCCAGATTGCTGTGTTAAGCGTACAGGAGTCTGTGCATGACTACGTTAAGGAAATTGTGCAGAATTTGCTTCAGGCTGATCTTCGAGTGAAAGCAAATATCGAGAACGAAGCCCTAAGTAAAAAAATAAAATTAGCTCAAAAAGAAAAGACATTTTACATGGTCATTGTGGGCGAGAAAGAGCTAGCAACAAAAACTTTAAGCGTGAGAATGCGTAGTGGAAAAACAATTTCTGGTCTTAGCCTTAAGGATTTCCGTGAAATTTGCCGTAACTTAGAAGAAAGTAAAGAAAATTTATGTCTTTTAAGTGAAAAAAGGGTAAATACTGATATAAAAGTAAATTTTATTGAATAGAGAGTAGTATAATTAAATGAAAAGGCGAATAATAATTGAAGTGCTTTGAGAAAAGCCCTGAATTCTAAGATTAATTTGCAGGTAAGTATGGAAAGGAAGTAACATGGGAAAAAAACGATTTAATTATGCATTCGCTATAGTAAAAGTTTTTGTGGTGACTCTTGTGGCTATGAGCATGATGTTTGCTGTAGCGCAGGCACAAAATGAAGAAGATGGATTGGGCTATGAGCTTTCGCCGGAAATACAAGATATAATAAAAAAAGGCTATATCACGATAGGCTTAGTCAGTAAAGATCAACCACCTTTCTTTTATACAAATGCTGCAGGTAACTTTTCTGGCTACGATGTTGATCTTGCCAAAGGCATTGCCGATAAACTAGGCGTGGAAATTCGGTATAACCGCGAATCGAAAAATTTCAATGATCTCATTCCGCTTGTGTCCACCGGGAAGGCAGATATTATTATATCTAAACTTAGTAGAACTTCCTCAAGAGCGCTAAGTGTTCTTTTTACAAACCCCTATATTACCTTTAACCAAGCGTTAATGGTAAACCGTGTGGCCGTAGCCAGAGTGGCGGCTACCGATCCGGAAATTGCTCGTTTTGTTAAAAATTTTCGTGGCAAAGTGGGCGTAATTGAAAATTCCTCCTATGTTTCTTATGCAGAGGCTAACTTCCCGAATGCTCAGGTGGTAGAATTCGGATCTTGGGAAGAAGTCGTAGATGCTGTTTTCAGCGGCAAAGTGCTAGCTGCCTATCGCGATGAATTGGAAATTAAAAAGGTTATAAAATCTCGCCCTAATGCCTCGCTACTCGTCAAAACCATTTTATTAAGCGATACAAGAGATAATATTTCTATGGCTCTTTCTTGGAAGTCACGTCATTTGCTTGAATGGTTGAACCTGTACTTAGATCAGGTCCTGCTTAAGAAGAATGCTGAAGAACTCTTGCTTAGCTATAAAGATATATTTGAATTAGATAAATAATTAAAAGAAGTATTTTTTGTTACGCATAAAATGTTTAGATTGTATATAGCGTTAGTTTTTTAAATAAGCTATAAAACATGGAGAGATAAAAGAATGGTGTCATCGAGTTTTAAAATTTTGAAAAACCCTATTGTTGTAATAATGTCAGTGGTGCTGGGCTTATTTATAGGGATTGCTTATGGGGACGTAGCTGCGGCTATCGCTCCGTTTGGGGAGATGTATCTATATTTGCTACAGATGTCGGTTCTTCCTATTTTAATATCGGCTATTGTGTCTAGTGTGGCGAAGCTAGTGAAATCGCAGGTGGTAAAAAAGTTTACTTCGAAATTGTTGATAGTTTTGTTTTTGTTACTTTCCATCAGTGCTCTAATGGGCATATTTGTTGGCATAGTAGGCGAACCTGGCAATGTGTTGAATGAAACGAATAAAAATGTCTTAGGTGCGTTTATTGAGTCATCCGAAGATACTACAGATTTAGAAATAAGTCTTTCGAAAAACTACGAAGAGCTTGAATCAGAAAGTTTTTTAGATTTTATTGCGGACATCATCCCGCAAAATATTTTCCAGTCGCTTACTTCAGGGCGAGCTATGGAACTTGTGTTCTTCTCGATTATCTTAGGTGTAGCCATAGGCTTGCTTAAAGATATAAATGGAGAAATTATAATTAATATTTTTACGGCGCTTTTTTTAGCGTTTCAAAAAATAATCAACTGGGCCATGTACCTCCTGCCGATAGGGCTAATTTGTTTAGTTTCTAATCAGGTAAGAGATGCCGGGCCAGAGATTATTATTGCTATGCTGTATTTCATATCCTTATTTTATCTTATTGGAGTGGTCATTATTGTAGCGAATACCATGGTCATTCGCTATCGTTCTAAGGCTTCTTTTGTTAAGGTAATACTTGCTACGTTAGAACCCATGATTATCGCTTTTTCTACTCGAAGCAGTTTTGCTACTATTCCCTCTTGCGTGGATGCTTTAGAGAAACGTCTGTTTTTTGAGCGTGCTTCAACGAACCTACTTATTCCCTTAGGCATAACCTTAGGGCGTTTTGGAAATATCATTTACTTCTCGTTAGCGGCGGTTTTTTTATCGCAGTTATATAATGTTTCATTTGGGCCTAAGGAATTTCTGATAACCTTCGTGGCCTCTATATTTGCGGGCATTGCTACAGCGGGTGCTACTGGTTTTGCTACTTTGGCTATGATATCTATAGTGCTTTCTCCCCTAGGCCTGCCCTATGAAGTTATCATTATTATTTTGCTGGCCATAGATGTTATTGTTGACCCTATGCGGACGTTACTTATTGTACATGTAAACTTGGCCATGACGGCATTGGTATCGAAAAATTTTACTGGCAAAAGAGCAGAGGTTACTGAAGATAGCGATATAAAAATTCAAGAAGGTGCCTCCGTTTATGGCTCTAAACAGAAGAAGGTTTTTGGTCCTTAGTGTTTTGTGATGATTTTTGGAGCATGGCTTTTTGAGAATTTTGAAGAAATTTAAATAGAGAGAAAAGTTTATAACAGTCTTTGAATATGGAAAACAAAAATAATATTGAAGAACAAGGCTACTCTTTTTCAATTAGAACAGCACTCTCTATTTTTGCTGCTATAACGCTTTCTATATCGGGTATTTTTATTATATCGTTTTCCTACCAGGGAAGTCGCATAGCCGTTATTAATCTTGCTAATCGGCTTATGGGGGAGATCAGCGAGACCGTATCTCAACAAACGAGGTCCTACTTCATTTCGGCCGATAGAGCCGTAAGGTATGCCCAAGGTGGTATTTCCGATTTTGATCTGTTAGAGGATGGCTCGAAAAGTAAACTTCTTTCTTACTTGTATGAAATTGTAGAGAATACTCCTGAAATAACAAGTGCCTATGTGGGGCGTAAAGATGGAAATCTTTACATGGCTAAACGCATGCTTGATGATAGTATCAGCTTCCGTATGGTTACGCAGATGCCAGATGCGGTGGTTGTTAGCTGGGAACATGAAAGCCTAAACTATTATGAACAATTCCCGAATTCCCAATCTTTTTCTATAGAAAAGGGCTATAATCCAATAAAACGCGGTTGGTATCAAACAGCGCATAGGGAACAGAGGATCATTTGGACGGATCCTTATGTTTTTGCTTCCGATGGAAAAATTGGTATTTCCACAGCCTCGCCGGTGTATCGAAAGAATACGATAGAAACTACAGAGAAAAACTTTCTTGGTGTTGTGGCGGTAGATTTCAGCTTAGAGAGCATATCCAGCTTCTTGGCATCTTTGTATGTTGTACGCCAAGGCTTGCTTGCTAATGCAGAACCAATTGTGTATCTTATTAGCGATGAGAAAAAACTGCTGGCACTTTCTGATGAAAAAGAAGAAACTTTTATGCGGGGAGAGGGCTCGGATGGCAGTTTGCAATATACGCTTCTTAGTATTCAAAATGCCAAGCAAAATGTGATAACGAAAGCTTACACCACCATATCCCAAAATAGAAAAGACGAAGCCTTTAACTTTTTTAATTTAGTTATAGGAAATTTTGTTAACAGCATAATAGATATCTATTTAAACTTTAGTGAAGAAGTAGACATATCTTCAGGAATCAATCCGTTTAACGTTAACTTTAAAACTACTATTTTTGAGAATTCAGGAGAGAATTACATCTCTAGTCTGCAAAGCTTTTCTCCGAATGATGGCATAACAAAAATGGCTGTTGGCATTGTTCTCAAGGAATACTACATTACGGGAACTGTTAAAAAAGCGTTGAATATTCTTTTAGTTTTAGGTATTATTTCGGTATTGCTATCCATAGCGTTAAGTTTTTTTATAGCTAAGGGCATTTCAGATCCAATTAATCGTCTTGCCAAGAACATGGATGATCTGAGTACCCTAGATATACCTTTAGATAGCAAGGATGACCTGGGGTATAGTAACTTTTTTTCAGAAATTAAAAAAATGCAGGGTTCTTTCTCTCGCATGAAAAGTGGGCTTGTTTCTTTTGAGAAATTTGTTCCCCGTGAAGTCGTTTCTCAGCTGATTAGGCTAGGGAAAGAAGCTAAAACAAGTGGTGAAAAGAGTGTAATAACTATTTTCTTTTCCGATATTAAAAATTTTAC
>JAUXHF010000144.1 GCA_030621685.1 Spirochaetota bacterium | reverse complement strand
TACCCTTATTAAAGAGTATGAGACTACTTCTGAATAAGTATACTAAGCCTTTCAATAACAAGGGGTACGCCTATGTTTGATTATTTATCTTCTCTATTGATATATGGCATTATAGTTTTCATACTTTCAATTTGGCTTATCATTGCGGAAATCTATAAAAAAACACCGAAAAAAAAATTCACTTGGCCGCTTTTCTACTTACTTCTATCAATTATTATTATTGGCTTCGCTCTGCAAGGCATTGTAGCAGACTACAACAAAAATAAGCCACTGTATAAAGTTGAAGTTGAAGCTGAGGGGCTTGAAAAACTTCTTAATAAATTTAAGGATTTTACTCTCTCGGCAGACCCAGACAAAAAAGACCTTGATTCTTTAGATTATTCAGTAATACGTTCTTTTAGGGATTTAAAATATTACTATTACGGCATGGAATACCTAACATTTGAAAAATTAGATGATATCATAGCTGCTCTTCAAGAAGCTAAAGATGAACTTATTGATTTAAGCAAAAATCCTGGGAAATATCGTGAGCGAGCAGAAGCTATTCGTGAGCAGTATCCAAACATCATTTCTTATGACGAACTATCAGGAGGTGCCCCCGAGGAGCAAGTAGCCGAATATAATAAGCTTACCCTATCCGCCTCAGACCTTGATGCTGACTTGGATAATTACAACGACATGTTAACCGAAGTCCATAGATACAGAGACTTCCTGCAAGAAGTAGATGGCCTTATAAAAAGTTACACTGAAACAGAGTAAAAACCAAATGCAGCATGCTAGCCGTAACCCAGCCTACGATTTCCCCGCTTCTTTTTTCACAGCTGTTTCTTTCACTCCCTTTTTTCGTGAGGAAAGGCGATGCGCCATTACTTTCTGGATTCCTCGCTGCGAGCGATTTTGGATAACATAAAAAAGTTTGTCGTCAGCTATCGAATCGTAACGCCCGGGAATACGCTTAAACTTTTCAAGCAAATACCCGGCTAAAGTCTCTGCTTCTTTTGCCTCTAGCGCTATCCTAAAAAAATCATTTACCGCTGAAAGTGAAATAGAAGCATCTATCTGAAAATAGCCCCGTCCGATATCTTCAATTTTTGTCTTGGCTTCATCATCATCATCATCGGCGCCCACCCCGCCAAAGATTCTGTACAGAATATCTTTGTAAATAACAATGCCCTGCGTTCCCCCATGCTCATCAATAACCAGCGCCATAGCCGAGTTACTTTCATGAATATCCTTTATAGCCAGCAGCACATTCTTGTTCTCTGGAATAGTAAGCGGGGTGTCTAATAAGGCTTTAAGCTCAGCGGCATTCTGGCAAGCTTTCAGCTGTAGCTGTTTGCTATCATCAAAGACCAAGTTACGCTGCGAAAGCGCCCCCACAATGTTGTCTTTATCCCCTTCGTAAAAAGGAATATTCTCATGCCGGAAACGGCGTAGTTTCGTGATGAAAGCAGTATCAGGAAAATCTAACCTGTCAATATTTATGCCCTTCATTTGCTCCCGAGGAATGATGAAAGATCTTATGGCAGCACCTTGCATTTTCAAAAACTCCTCCAGCAATTCCCCTTCCACCTCATGCAATATCCCCGTCTTAGATGATACCTGCACATAGCTTGTGAAATGGCTACGACTAAAAGGTTCTAAAAACAACTTATGCTCATCATCTGGGCCCTTATAGCTATGGCGCAAGTTCTTAGATCTGCCTGCTTCAGATTCTTGTTTCTTTAAAACCCTTAACAAAGAGCTGATAAGCCGCGAAAGCAGAAAACTAAGCGGATAGAGCAAGACGTACAAAAAAAAGAGCATGGGCGCAAAAAATTTCGCCATGGCCACAGGATAGCGCAGCGCTATTCGCTTCGGGAAAAAATCACTGAAGATTAAAACCAATGCCGAGAACATGATGATAAAAAAAATATCGGCGAACACCTCCAAGCCCTGCAGAAACTCCGCCCGCTGTAGCAGCCAATTCCAAAAGTACGAAAATATTTTTACCGCCGTAAACGTAGCTATAAAGTTACTAAGCGTGTTAAAGGTTAATGAGGTTATTATGTAAAGCGAAAAACGCCTTACCAACAGCACCACCAGTTTTGATAATAAAGATTTTGAACGTTCTAGCCGGCGTATAGCCACTCTATCAAGAGAAATATAGGCGGCCTCTGTTGCCGAGAATATTGCCGAGAGTAGCATCATGCTTGCTACCAACACAAAAAGTTCTAGTATCGAAAACGTTTGTAAATAAAAAAACTGCACGCGCGCCGCGCCAAGTTACAGGAACTGGCTCCCTAAAATGTTCTTTTCCTATCGTTCATAAAAGCATTGCTCATACATTCACCTTGTTATAAACATGGTATTAGGTATTACAAGCACCCTTCTCAAAAAAATTCTATACAAATTTATTTCACCCTTGTTATAAACATGGTATTACGTATTACGAGCTTTCTTGTTTTTCTTCATTTTTTATGCGAAATATGCCAAATATGCCAGGGGCTTAGCAGAAAACTGCCGAAACAAAAACTAAGCTTCCTAGCTTGCTCTCTTTCTTTGCGGCACTTCTTCTGTTATTTTCCTATATTCTTATTATTCCATATCGTAGGCCTCTGCTGGCGGGCAGACACAAAAAAGATTTCTATCGCCATGCACATTATCAATACGCGAAACAGGCGGCCAATATTTCCCTTGTTTTCTTATCCAAGAAAGCGGAAACGCCGCACGTTCAGCAGAATAGGGGATTTTCTTGCGATACGAATCGCTAAGTAGGTTTTCAGCCGGATGCGGTGCATTCTTCAAAAGATTGTTGTCTTTGGGCATGCGGCTCTGTTCTATTTCTCGTATCTCGGCGCGAATGGTTAGCATGGCCTCGGCAAACCTATCTAACTCGGCTTTCGATTCACTTTCGGTAGGCTCTATCATTAACGTTCCTGCCACCGGCCATGAAAGTGTGGGGGCATGATAACCGTAATCAATAAGCCTTTTCGCTACATCTTCTGGGCGAATGCCTGCTGTTTTCTGAAACTCTCGTAAGTCTATAATAAGCTCATGAGCCACGCGATTGCCCGCCTCCTTCGCAAAAAGTACCTTGTAGCCTTCGCTTAATCGCTGCTTCAAATAATTGGCATGTAAAACCGCTCTGGCTGTAGCCTGACGCATGCCAGAAAACCCCAGCAGCCTAATATAGGCATACGAGATAATTAAGATACTCGCCGACCCATAGGCTGCCTGTGCTAGCTGAGTGTGCAGAGTATCTGCCGTTTTTTTTGCTGTTTCTTTTTCCCTCCCTTCTGCTTCAGAGAATTGATTAGGATGCGCCGGCAAAAAAGCCGCTAAGCTTTCTGTGCAGAGAATAGGACCCATGCCCGGCCCGCCGCCGCCATGGGGAATGGCAAAGGTTTTATGCAAATTCAAATGGCAAATGTCGGCGCCAATATCCGCCGGCCGCATGTACCCCACCTGCGCATTCATGTTGGCTCCATCAAGATACACAAAGCCACCTACTTCATGTACCAAAGCACAGATTTCTTGAATATTCGCTTCGTACATGCCATAGGTAGAGGGATAGGTTATCATGAATACGCCAAGGCTATCTTTATACTGCTGGCATTTTTTTTGCAGCTCAACTTTGTCAATGCAGCCATTATCCAAGCAAGGTATGCTCACAAGACGAAAGCCCGCCATCACCGCACTTGCGAAATTCGTGCCATGGGCAGATGGCGGAATAAAGGCCACGTTCCGCCCAGTATCGCCCTTCGCTAAGAAATACTTTCTAATAGTTAAAAGCCCAGCATATTCGCCTTGAGCGCCAGAATTCGGCTGAAAACTAAGCCCCTTAAATCCCGTCAAGGCCTTTAGGGCTAATCCAAGATTTTCAAGAAGCTGCCTGTATCCTTGACATTGATCTTCGGCCGCCATGGGATGCATGTTTCCTACGCCTTCCCAGCTAAGCGGCTCCATCTGTGCTGTAGCATTTAGTTTCATAGTACACGAGCCTAAGGGAATCATGCTCCTGTCAAGAGCCACATCTTTATCAGCTAGACGCCGAAGATAGCGTAGCATCTGGGTCTCAGATTTCGCCTCCTTAAAAATGTCTTGCTTTAAAGGCATCTCTTTCCTACGCTCTAGGCTGGGAATGCCCATGCTAATATTCCCCTCTACATTCCCCGCTACATTCCCCTCTATATTTCCCTCTATTTTTCCCTCTATTTTTAACGAAAAGGTTTTTTCAAAAATTTCTATTACATCAGCAACATCAGGCAGCCCAACCGTTTCATCAAAGCTAAAACTGACATAGTAGCCATCGGACTGTTTCCAATGGCATAAATTTATCTCCTTAGCTAAGGCATGACGCCCAAGCATGCAGGCGCTCTCTTCGCTGGGAAGTTTCATGGTTAGCGTATCAAAAAAATGCAAATTTTGCAACACAAAGCCAGAGACTCTTTTAGAAAGAGCGAGCATGGCCTTGGCCGCTTTTAGCGTATGTCCATGAACATCCAAGGCTATTTGTGTCATGCCACTTGCTCCATGATACACCGCATACATCGAATTTATAGAAGCGAGTAAGGCCTGAGCCGTGCAGATATTTGAAGTGGCTTTCTCTTTTCGAATATGCTGCTCTCTGGTTTGAATGGCCATGCGATAGGCAAGCCTGCCCTCGGCATCTTTCGAGACACCAATAAGCCTGCCGGGAAGCTCTCGCTGAAAAGCTGTTTTCACCGCCAAAAAACCAGCATGCGGCCCGCCAAATCCGTAAGGCAAGCCCAGCCGCTGCGCCGATCCATAAACAGCATCAGCGCCACACTCCCCAGGCGAGCGCAGCAGCATCAGTGAAAGCAAGTCTGCCGAAACAGCCACCAGTACGGCGTTAGCATGGCTTGCTTTTATCGCCGCCTCTATCTCAAGAATATTTCCATTCTGGGCAAGCTGCGGAAGTATGGCTACAGCATAACCATCGTCAAGGCTCATCTCTTTCAAGGGTTTTTCCACGACCACAGCACAAAGAGAAGCTAAGCGTGTAGCCAGCACAGCTTTCGAGGCATCAAGAAGCTCTGCTGCTACAAAAACCTTGTTCGCCTCTTTTTTTTTTGATGCTCGCAATAACAACATAACAGCCTCGGCAGCGGCAGTAGCCTCATCTAACAACGAGGCATTGGCTATCGGCATGCCGGTGAGATCGGATACCAGAGTTTGGAAATTCAGCAAGGCCTCTAATCGCCCCTGTGATATTTCCGCCTGATACGGCGTGTAGGACGTATACCATGTTGGATTTTCTAGTAAAGAACGTTTTATCACCTTCGGTAAGATTGCCCCATAATAGCCTCGGCCTATGTAGCAACGAAATACCTTATTTTTATCCATCATCTCTTTACAATGTTTCGTATACTCTGTTTCGCTTAAGGCTGTTTTAAGAAATTCAGGCACAGCAAAATTTTCTTCTTTGGCATATAAAAA
>JAUXHF010000188.1 GCA_030621685.1 Spirochaetota bacterium | reverse complement strand
GCTATAGTGTTATAGTGCTAACACGGATAAGCAAAGGCAAATAGAGGCGAAGGGTTTTTTTGATTACAGGTGTAACTAAAAATTAAAAGAGCGCTGGAAAACGTAGAATAGATAGAAAGCAAACAGCCCAATGAATATGAGGGAGTAGCTTTTTTTAAGAATATGAGCCGAGTTAAATTTAGCCAAGAAAAAAATGAGTATCAGAGCTAAAATGTTCCATAAGATATCTATGCCTAAATTGAGTTCTACTACAATAGGAGAGAGTACCGCTGAGATGCCGCCAATTGCGTACATGTTAAAGAAGTTTGATCCGACTAGACTGCCAAGAAGCAGGTCGCTTTGGTTTCTCTGGGCTGCTTTCACCGAGGTTACTAATTCTGGAAGAGAAGTAGAAATACTCACAATAAAAATCCCGACAAAGCTTTCGCGTACTTGAAAAACCTCGACAGCCAAGGTTTTTGCGCCGCTAGAAACCCATTTGCCGCCTAAGCCCACCATGATGCAAGATATAACGGCAAATAATATGACCTTGTTGATGGAAATATTGGAAGAGGCCTCTTTTTTATCGATGCTCTGCTTCGTGTCTGCCGTGCCAAGAGCAGCAGGCGCTGGGGGTTTGCGTAAAACCTTATAGAAATGTAAGACGGTAACAAGCAGGAAAAATATACCCTCTAGCTGGGTTATTTGGTAGCCTGCGCCGCTAGCTATAAAAAAAAAGAGCAGTAAAAATAAGAGTGTGTAGATGAAATTCTCGGGCAAAAGCCGAGTTAAAAAATGCTTGTTAAGTGTTATATTGGAGACCATCAGCGTGCAGCCAAGAATGAACATGATGTTAGAATTATTGCTGCCCACGATGTTGGCTAGCAGAAGTTCACTCGAATTTCCTTGCAAACTTAAAAAAACACTGACCACTAATTCTGGTAGCGATGTGCCAACAGCTAACACCAAAAGACCTATGATAAAACCACTAATCTTATAGTGTTTAGCTAAGCTTATGCATGCATCGATAAGAATATCGGCGCCTTTAATAAGCAGAACAATTCCGATGAGTAGTTTTAAAAAATCGAGATAATTTTGGCTTAAGCTTTCTATTATTTTAGATACTTCTATCATGGTTTATCTTTTGCTAATTGACTTGGGGTTATAAATATATATATGAAGTTTAGAGCGCTGGAGCATTTCTTAGGTAAAGGGGAGCAGGAGTAGCTGAGCTTTCATTTAGAAAAGAGCTTTCTGCTGGCAGCCCTGCATGGCTGCCAAGAGATTCATCTAATAGATATTGAGTAAAACTTTTGCCGGCATCTTCTTCGCCAAGTATGAAAAGCCATGTTTTCTGCCTGATTTCTTCTTTAGGCGCTGGGCTGGGCGTGGGCGCGGGCGGATAGGCTACGAAAAAAGGAGGATTTAAGCTTGCAATATGCTCATGGGTATTTGCTTTCGGTGGAACGGTGCTTGCATGCGCTGTTTCATTTTGATCCTGTGCTTGCATGAGTGCTTGCTGAAAGCTAGAAAAGTCTAAGCTGGGCAAATCTTGTCCAAACAGAGTATGCCTAAAATTTTGTTTTTGCTTAATAGCATTTTCTGCTGGCTTAATTTCTGCTGGCGTAATTTTTGCTGGTCTAATTTGCTGAGCGCTACTAAGATGAATAGATTCTTGGTCTTGATATTGGAATGCCTTAGAAATCTGTGACTTATACCCTATAAAAACTACTTCATCGTAGCTAGCTGCTGTATGCTTTGCTTCTGGGAAAAGCATACAGCAGCTAGCATCTTTACTGGAATGCTGCGAGCTAGAGCTACTGCTAGAGCTAGAGCTAGAGCTAGAGCTAGCAATAGTGCTAGCTTCATGACTCATCCTTTTCCATAAGTCTGAGGAGGGTATTTGGCATGTGTTTGAATTTGGCTTAAGCGAATAAGCAGAACTATGAGTTTTAGCCGAGGATTTTTTGTTTAAATTTTCTGAAAGCTCGTACGTTTTAATACCAAATTTATGGCCGGGAATTGGAAGAATAGTGTAAACGAGAATGCGTCTGGTGGCGGCATGGCCAGAAGCTAGGGCGGAGGGAAGCTCTGTATTTCTTAAGATACGAAGGAGCTGATAGGCTTGTAAAAAAAACCTATCTAACAGCAAACATGCCATAGCGGGGTAAAGATAACGGAAAACATGAAAGACGCTAAACCCAACACGTAAATTTGTGAAACTTCCGGGCCCGCTTACAATGCCCAGTGTATCTAATCTGGGCAAGGCTAGGCCGGCTTCGCTTAATACAGAGTCTATGCTCTGCAAGAGCGTGGCATCGCTTTTCTTTGACCATTGGCTTCTGCGATAGAGGGCATGGATTTTCTGCGCTGCCGAGCTTGCATTCTTATCTGAAGAAGCCAGCATTTTTTCTTGGAGCAGCAAAACGTTAGCGCCTGTGCCGGAGCAATCTAAAACTAAGGCATTCAAAGTGTAAGTGTTTTGTTTAAAGTTTTTAGGGTATCTTTTAAAGGATACGGGCTTGTTTAAAACCATCGTGAAATTCTAAAGAAACGGTATCACCGCTTTTTAGCTTGGCAGCACGAGTGATAACTTTTCCTTGCTGGCGTACTAAGGCAAACCCTTGTTGTAAGTTTTCTTTGGGAGAAAAAGCTTGTATGCTTAAGTTTGCTTGATAGAAGCGATGCTGCTGCTGTTGCCATGCTGCCCAGGCTGAAGTAACGAGAGTTTGGGAAAAAAAATCATAGCTTTGCGCAGAAGCACTAAGTTTTTCTTGAAGTCGCTGAAGCCACTGTTTCTGTTCTGCGCTGCTCTGCCAGCGGTTTTCTAAAGAAAGGATTTTTTGCTGGCATGTACTTGCTAAAACAGCTTTCGTTTGAGAAAGGCGAGAAAAAAAAGCACGCCGATTCTCAAAGAGAAAATT
The DNA here is from genome assembly GCA_030621685.1 of Spirochaetota bacterium. Lineage (GTDB taxonomy): Bacteria > Spirochaetota > UBA12135 > COTS27 > COTS27 > JAUXHF01. The sequence goes on along the minus strand of JAUXHF010000188.1, from coordinate 1,390 downwards.
GGCAGCAGCCGTAGGCGTAGATACAGATTGGCTACTTACATAATCGGCAAGCGTACGGTCTATCTCGTGTCCTAAAGCACAGATGATTGGCAGCTCTGAATGAAACATCGATTCAAGAAGCCTTGCATCGTTAAAGGCTGATAAATCTTCGCTAGAGCCACCGCCGCGCATAAGAACAATAACATCAAACATAGGCTGTTCATGCCTCGTTTTTTTGTCTCTGTTCCAATCGTTAATTTCAGTGATAGCCGTGCAAATTTCAGCTGCGGCTTTTTCTCCTTGCACGCTGGCATGGAAAAACATAAGCTGCAGTGGCCATGCTACCGGGAGCTGCCAGCTTTCTACTTCATCCTTAGTTTGAGAATTTAGCAATATTTTTTTTGTTAAGCTTACTTCATCATCCCCAAGAGCTTGAAGCGTCTTGTTGAAATCGGCAAGAGCGGCTCCGTTACGAGAACTTATTAGCGCTACCTTCATAATAGGATTAGGAATAGCTTTTTTATTCTCTTTGCTGAAATAACCTTTAGCGGCTAAGGCTTCTTTTAATTGATCAAAGTTTTTTTGAAGCATGCCCTCTTGTTTATGGCTAGCCTGCTGGACAATAAAGCTTAGGGTTCCTCGTTTTTCATAATAAGAGAGATGCCCATAGCAAGCATATATTCTGCCCGGTTTAAGTGCTGTTTCAAGGGCATCATGGTCGGCGGAGAACATAATGCAGCGTAGCAGAAAGTCGCCATCTTTTAGCGTGAAGTAAGTGGTGCCGGTCAGGCTTCTATGGCATTCGGATATTTCTGCTTCAACCCAAAATCCTTGAAACTGCTGGCTAAGCATGCCTTTGAAATTACCAATAATTTCCTGAAGCGAAAAAATTTTTTCTGCATCATTTTCAAAATCATGCTTTGAGCTTGAACTACCTCCACCTGTAAGCGCCGTTTCAAAAAGCCTATCACTTTCTATCAAAGTGATATATTCTTCATCCTCTTTGTCTTCAGGAAAAGCTTGTTCTTTCATAAATTTTTTTAAAAAAGCTAAGGCCTAGCTAGCCCCTAGCGTCAAAACAGCTAGGGGCTTTGCTTATGTTTTAGCCGCCGTTATAGGTGGGCATAGGTGTTACAGGTGCTATAGATGCTAAGAGGCTAGCTTCCTTCCAAAAGTTTAAACTTACGAAAGAAAAAACTGGGGCCATTGCAGGGAAGGCGAGCCTTTGAAATGCCTTGCAACTGATAGACGACTATGAACGTAGAACCTAAGGAGGCCAAGGGAATTAGAATTTAGTTATTTTGTTTGAGAAAGGGGTAGCCATTATTTCGAATATCCCATACATTCTCAAAATCCCAATCTTTGAAAGTAGTAAGCTGTTTCAGTTCGCTGGTCTTGCGACCTAATAAGC
>JAUXHF010000264.1 GCA_030621685.1 Spirochaetota bacterium | reverse complement strand
CTGAAAAGTATGGAATTACAGTATTTCGTTGTTATAAATAAAGCCTTGCATTATTTGCTATAAAGCCTTGCGTAGTTCTTAGAAACAGGCTTTTATAGATTTAGCGTTAGAAATTTTTTTTGTTTTTGTTTGTATGGGCATTTTCAGCAAGCTCAAGCTCTTGGGCATAAGGGATACATGTAGTGATAAGTGATAAGTGAGAAATAAATAAATTTTTGCGTGAAGAGCGGAGGCTGGCCCTTTACATACTCAATCCGCCATTTACGCCAAGCGATTGGCCTGTAATATAAGCCGCGTCTTCACTGGCAAGAAAAAGTACGGCGGCAGCCACCTCGTTAGGCTCTGCTAAGCGTTTTAGGGGAATAGAGGCTAGCAAATTGTTTTTTTGAGCTTCGCTAAGCTTCTGCGTCATCTCTGTGTTGATGAAGCCCGGCGAGACAGCATTTACTGTTATGCTTTTGGGCGCTAATTCTCTTGCTAGGGCCTTCGTGAAGCCGATGAGGCCAGCCTTGGAGGCAACGTAATTTGCCTGCCCGGCATTCCCAATCTCGCCCACTACCGAGGCAATATTAATTATTCGCCCATAGCCCTGGCGTATCATAAGGCGTGCTATTTTTCGTGTTAACAAGAAAACAGCGCGTAAGTTGAGGTTCAGCACCCTATCCCAATCATCTTCGCTCATACGCAGGAGCAGCTTATCTTGAGTCATGCCGGCGTTATTGACAAGAGCATAGAGCGACCCTAGTTTTTCTTGGACAGCGCCGACAATTTCATCGACATTGGCTGGCGAGGTAATATCTCCTGGCGCGGCTATGATGTTGTTGGCCTGCTCGGCTGGCAAAAGCTGTTGCAGGCTTTTGCAAGCTTTTTCTACTTCTTCGTGGATGTGTCCATTTATAGCTACTTTGTAGCCTAGCAGAGTAAATTTTTTAGCAATGGCATAACCAATTCCTTGGGTAGAGCCTGTTACCAGTACAGTTTTCTCATTTTCCATGATATATACCTCAAAGTTTTTTTTTCAAAGTTTTTTCGGTGCTTTGTTGTTGCTTTAGTTGTTTTTGTGTACTGAATAAGCAAATAAAATTTTATCATGTTACCATGAAAAGAGCATTTTTTGAAAGCAGCAAGAAATATAATCTAAAACATAGCAGCAAATATTAATAGCAAATATAGTATAAAAGATAATCTAAAGTATAGTATAAAGTGCAAGGTTTGTCTCTAAATATTTTCTATGAGAAGGGCATCTTTATGCTGATTTATGATGATGTATGCACATGGTATAATTGTATCACAAAAACGCTTAGGGCTAGAGCTAAGACGAATTATTATGGAAACAAGGTGGCAGTCTTATGCAAAGAGCCGAGCTATCAGGTGGGGCATTAAGAAATATTGTGTTATCCCATAAGAACATACAAGGTAGCATCGATAAAAAAGCAAATAGTATGAAAAAAGAAATAAAGATCATGCTTGTGGGCATGGGCACAGTGGGGGGGAGTTTTCTAAAAATCCTTGTAAGCAAAAAATCATGGCTTGAAGAACAGAACCTTAAAGTAAAGGTGCTTGCGACTGTTTCTAAAGAATTCATAACCTTGGCAGGAAAAGGGGAGGCTGTTCATGTTGATGCATTATTGTCCCCTAAAAAATACCCTAAAAATAATGCAGAAAACAAAGTCTTGCCCTACTGTGAGCAGCGTTTGTATGAAACATTAGCTGGGGGGCTTAGCGAAGACATCGATATTATAGTGGAGGCTACGCCAACGCTACTGGGGCAAAAAGAATCGCCGGCCTTAAAGCTTTTCCGCTATGCCTTAGCTGAGGGAGTATCGGTGGTTACGGCGAATAAGGCGCCCATAGCAGAGCATTACGCAGAGCTGCATGCTTTAGCCCTAAAGCATAAAGCTTCGCTTCGTTTTGAATCGACAGTTTTAAGCGGCACGCCGCTGTTCAATATGGCGCAGGCGGCTATGAATGGATTGGAGTTTCATAAAATTGAGGGGGTGCTTAACGGCACCTGTAACTACATCTTAAGCCGCATGGAAGAGGGGCTTGAATATAGCGCGGCGCTTAAGCAGGCGCAAACCTTAGGCTATGCTGAAAGCAACCCAATTGCCGATGTTGGCGGCAGCGATTCTTTGCTTAAAGCCGTCATCCTAGCTAATTTCTTTATGAAGGCTAGCCTGCAGCCAGATACAAGCCTTTTATGCGGTATTCAGGGCGTTACTCAAGAAAGAATTAAAGAGGCGAAGGCGAAAAATTGCGTATTAAAACTTATCGCCAGCATAGAGAGGAATTCTGCTCTGGATAGCCCGAAAATATCTTTGGGCATAAAGGAAATAGCTGGTGACCATCCACTTTTTTCCGTGAGAGATGCCTATAATGGAATTGTTTTTCATGCCCCTTTAATAGATACCATTAGTATTTTTGGCAAAGGAGCTGGCGGCGATACAGCAGCTTTTGGTCTTTTTAGCGACATGTTGCTTGTGGCAAAAAAGTTTTAGAAGATGCTTTCCTTATTAAATAGCCTAAACGAAAAACCAAATTATAAAGAGCGTGTTCTTGCTTCTGCCTTTCTTGATGAAATG
>JAUXHF010000359.1 GCA_030621685.1 Spirochaetota bacterium | reverse complement strand
GGAGTAGAGTTTTTAGCTAAGCGAAAAGCTGTTTCATTGGAGTATTCAAAAACAGGCAGAGAGCCTTATTGTCAGCTTAACTTTGCTACGAGGGCGGGTAAAAAAACGACTAGGCTTAGTTTTAAGCTTGGGCATGTGGGTAACATTCAATTAGCCGTAGGCAGAAGACCAAAAGCGCATGCGCTTTTCAGTGAGAAAGTGGGCATTGTACGCGATGAGCTTGGACGAATTCCTGTAAACAGATATTTGCAAACCATTCACATGCATATCTATGCACTTGGAGATGTTATTGGCGGACAGATGTCTTTAGCTAAAAGTTATGCTGAAGCAGCCTACTGCGTAGAGAGAATTAGGGCGATAAAGCAAGAACAAACTATTTTCTATCCCATGGGCTATCGTCATATTCCTTTACTTTTTTTTACAAGACCGGGAGTTTGCAACTTAGCCTCGATTGGCGCTAATTATAAAGAAGAACTTTTTAGGCAAGAAAACATTCCCTACAAAGTAAAAAGCCATAGTTTCCCAAGCCTAAAGTTTTTAGGGCTAGCATCGAAGAGCAGCGAGAAAGAGGCTGGCTTTATCAAACTTTTATGGCATAACAAAAAGGGCGATACCTATCTTTTGGGCGTTCATCTTGTGGGCTTTGGGCTTGGCAGAATTTTCCCTAGGCTTTTGTCTGCGGCAAAAAATTACGAGCCTTTGGATGCTATACGCTCATGGGCAAATAATCAAGCTAGCGACCCTTGGCTAGAAGCTTTAAAGAAAGTTTTACCTTAAAACTAGTTTTCGGTTTTCGGTTTTCCATTTTCCAATATGGCAGGGCTTTGCGTCTTTCATATTAGATATTAGGAATGGAGCGTGAACATGGGCATGAGCATGAATTTAAAGTTTTAGGCAGCATGTATGCTAGCTTCTTTGCGAAGCCAGCACTTCATAACAGACTGGCTTTAAGAGATTCTAGTTTTCGATTTTCCAATATGGCAGGGCTTTGCGTCTTTCATATTAGATATTAAGGATGGAGCATGAGCATGAGCCTAAGGTTTTTAACCGCATTTATGCTAGCTCCTATGCCAAGGTTATCTAACCTTGCCCAAATGCTGACATGGCCTGTTAGGCCTGCGCAAACAATGATATCTAGTTTTCCGCTGTTATTGTTTTTTGTGAAATCCAAGAACTTCCCATCGATGAGTTTTTCTTCTTCAAGTAAGCGAACTTGAATATCATCGCTTTTGTTATAATAGGGCCGAAGTATACTTAAAATATCGCTTGCCTGAAGCTTGTTTTGCTTTAATACAGCCTTATGAAAACTTAGACATACAAGCATGCCTCTATAACTCGTGCTTACG
>JAUXHF010000237.1 GCA_030621685.1 Spirochaetota bacterium | reverse complement strand
TGAGTAGCTGAGTAATTCGCCCATATCAAGGCTAAAATAACACCGGCTATTAAAGGAATAGAAAACTCTATGAATATGCCACGAAGCGCTAAATAGTTCTTCTTAAAACTCTGTATTTTTGTTTCTTTTGTTTTCATCATAGACTTTTCTCGAATTTCTTAAAAGTATACCATAGTTTTTATAGGCTTCACATGTACATTTGCTTTAAAAATAGAGAGTGCTAAATCTTGTTTACTAAAAGCATAACATTTTTTTAGCCATGTTCTTAGCCATATCTTAAATTGTTCATTTTTTATCTTGAAGGCCTTCATCTTCGTTTTCAGGATTTTCTTCCAAATTCTTCTCTTTTTTTTGCCTATCAGAGGCTGGTTTTTTAGGGCTGGGAATATAAAGAGCTATTAAAAATGCTGCCAATACTAAGAAAAGAATAAGCATAAACAGAGAAAAATGATTGCCCTCAATAAGTGAAATTTTAAAAAGAAGCCGCCTTAATTCATGACTAAAGGCAAAAGCAATTGAAGCAAACAGTTCACCGAAAAAACTCCCTAATGATTCGAAAAAGTTCTTTAGAAATTCGAGGATGTTCATAGAGCTAAGGGCGCTGCCTGGGTATCTTGTAGGCTTGCTGTAACATCTTGCTGTAGCTGGCTAGCAAAATTTTCAAGCATGCTTTCTACCTCATGATACTTGCTTAAGCTCATAAGGCTAAGCCGCAGCTTAGCAACGTTAGGGAATCCTTTTAAATACCCGCTATAGTATTTCCGAAAACTTCTAACTCCAAAATTCTCGCCCTTTAAAGCAATATGAGCTTGCAGATGCCGCAATGCGATGGCTACTTGCTTTTCAAAGGTAAGCTTAATACGAATGCTGCCAAAGTTTAAAAGCTCGGTAATCTCGCGGAAGATCCAAGGACGGCCAATAGCGCCTCGGGCAATCATGATGCCATCGGCAGGCGTAGTATCAAAGGCACGCAGAGCATCGTGGGCGCTTAGAATGCCGCCATTTAAAATAATGGGTATGGAAACGGCGCGCTTGACTTTTTCAATCCAAGTCCAATCAGGCTCTCCCGAATGCCCCTGTGCTCGGGTGCGGCAATGCACTGTGATGGCTTTAACGCCAACGGACTCTAACCTTTGGGCAACTTCAACAATGGGCATGAAATCGGCATCCCAGCCAATTCTAGTTTTTACGCTGACGGGAACCTTGTGCTGGGCTGCTTGGCGAACAACGCCCGCTACCATTTTCTGCATAAAACAAGGGTCTTTCAAGAGACCAGCGCCAGCGCCACGCGTAGAAACTTTTTTCACCCAGCAGCCTGCATTTACATCTAAAACATCTGGTTTAAGCTGGCAGGCGATGTCTGTAGAAGCTAGCATCGATTCATGATTATTCCCATAAAGCTGTATGCCCGCAGGACGCTCCTCATCTGAAAGCAAGATCTTGCTCATGCCACGTTTCGATCCACGAACAAGCCCATCGCTATTAACGAATTCCGTATAAACCATTTCAGCGCCCATTTCTTTGCAAATCAGCCGATACGAAATATCGGTGACATCTTCCATCGGGGCAAGCAGCAGCGCTTTATGGAAGCGAAAGGTTTTTAGGTCTATCATCTTTTAAGTCTTTGTTTTATTTCTTTTTGCTTTTTAAAATAATTCTTTTCAAAGAGAGAGCCGTCTTTCCAGTAGCTAAAGCTAAGGCTACTTAAAAGCATGTAACAAGCATATTCGATAACTATTCGATAACTATTCTAAAGGCAATCTAAAAAGAGGCCGAGGTTATAAGAGACCTTTGGTGCTGGGGAGCTGATCATCAAGTTGCAAGATGGCTTGGCGCATGCATTTTCCTAAGGCTTTGAAACTTGATTCTATAAGATGGTGTTCATTTTCGCCGCGAAGTTTCATATGCAAATTGACCATAGCACTAGAAGCAAAGCTTTCATAAAAATGGCGAAGCATTTCGGTTGGGAAGTCGCCAACATACTCGCGATTCAGTGTGGCCTCCCAGACAAAACTGAACCTTCCCGAGAAATCTAAGAGGCATTTTGCGCTACTCTCATCCATAGGCAGAACAAAGCCATAGCGTGCTAGGCCGCGCTTATCGCCTAAAGCCTGCTTCAAGGCTATGCCCATAACAATGCCTACGTCTTCTATGCTATGATGTTCATCTACCTTAAGGTCGCCCTTTACTTTCAAATACAGGTTTATTTTAGCATGTTTAGCAAGATTTTCCAGCATGTGGTTAAAGAAGTTAAGCCCTGTATCAATGCTGCTTTCGCCATGGGCATCTAAAGCCAAACGCAGAGAAATTTCTGTTTCTTTGGTTTTTCTCTCTACAAAGGCTGTTCGCAAATTCCTAAGAATGAAGCCTGTTAGCAGCGGCCAGCTGGCAAAGTTTCTTGATTTCTTGCTTTGCCAATCTTGCTCTTTCTGGGCTACTGAAGATAGAGATATAGTTTGGATGCCAAGCGCCGAGGATAGCTGCCCAGCTCTATCATAACAGCTTTTGCTAGCAATAACAAAACTCTTTTCGCTGTGATAAGCGCGCTCTATGTAGACTTGCTTGCTCAATGAAAGGTTTTTCATTAAACTTGAAAAATCCAGTAAGCTGAAGCGGATTCCCTCATTACCCAGAAGTTTAAATAAGCTAAGGGCTTCGGTAAAAGCCGAAGCCGAATTTGGAGAATTGGCTAGGTCTTCGCTGAAATCTGCCTTAGCTTGCTTCATCGATAGCTGAAGATACTGGGCTTCATCTAAAACTACTATAAGCTCTAGCCCCCAAGCATCAAGCTTGCTTAGCGATGAAAAAAGTTTAGCTTGAAGACCATCAAGCGTGTAAGAAACCTCTTGCCCACTCGTATGCTTAGGATTTTCTCGAAAAAATGCCTGCAAGAAAATGAAAATTTGTTTTTTCCCATGGCTTTTCATGGCTATGCGAGGGTTTCAAACATGTGAAAAATGCTGTTTTAGGCTTAAACTACTTCTTTAGAAAATTCTAAGCTGAATTATTATAATAACAGAAATGGCTCATATTGAGGCTGATATTTTCTTATCTTTATCGATAATAGCTTGAGCATGTCATGCTGTCACGATGTTCAAGAAATTACT
>JAUXHF010000150.1 GCA_030621685.1 Spirochaetota bacterium | reverse complement strand
ACCATCACAAAATTTTTCAATATGTTTTCTACTCCACTCAATAGATGCCTCAGATAAATAAAATTTTTTCACATTTTTTTTCATATTTAAAATCAAACCTCAAGCATTAAAGCAAGCGCAAGTGCATAAAAGTTATTAATATTATAATATCTATACATTAAACTACTCCACAGTAACCGATTTGGCAAGGTTTTTTGGCTGGTCGACATCACGTCCAAGAATATCAGCGGTGTAATACGCGAGTAACTGAAGCGGCAGAACCGTTACAAGCGGCGAAAGATAGCTACGCACACGCGGAACAAAAATACAATCATCGGCGGCGGCCAAGGCCCGCTCATCGCCCTCTGTAGCAATGGCAATAATCTTGCCTTTCCTAGCTTTGACTTCTTCCAAGTTATTCATCATTTTATTATACGTATCACTTTCAGGCATAATGGTTACCACAGGCATTTTTTCATCGACCAAGGCGATGGGGCCATGTTTAAGCTCGCCGGCAGGATAGCCCACCGCATATAAATAGGCTATCTCTTTTAGCTTAAGCGCGCCTTCTAAGGCAGTAGGAAAACTAAGGCCCCGGCCTATAAAGAAAAACCCTTTATAACTTGAATACTTCTTAGCAATTTTCTGTATCGCCGCCTTATTCAATAAGAATTTGCGAACCAACGAGGGCAGCACAGCAAGCTCATCCAATCGCCTAGCTAGCTCTTTGGCGCTCATTGTTTTTTTCAACCGAGCCATGTGCAGCGTGAAAAGATACAAACTAAGAAGCTGAGCCAAGTAGTTTTTTGTGGAGGCAACACCAATTTCCATGCCCGCCAGCGAGCGGATGACGCCATCGCTATGTTTTTCCATAGCACTATTTTCACGATTGATGAAAGAGATAACCTTGGCAGCGCCTTGTTCTTTTGAGAGCTGCACGCCGGCTAGCGTATCGGCAGTCTCTCCGGATTGCGAAAGAGCTAAAACGCCATCTTGCCTGCGGCTTACGCCTTTACGGTAACGATATTCAGAGGAAATATCCACCTCGGCTGGCACGTGGACATATTCTTCTATCCAGTATTTTGCAACAAGCCCGGCATGCCAAGAAGTCCCGCAGGCATAAATAATAAACCGTTCCAGCTTAGCAAGATTCAAATTCTTACTATTTAATGCGGGCATGAAGTCAAGCTGCTTCCCATCGCCTGCATAGGCATGAAGCAGCCTAGCTAGCACTTCAGGCTGCTCATCTATTTCTTTAAGCATGTAATGCTTATAGCTGCCTTTATTGGCCTGTTCAAGAGTCCCGCTTATCTCTGATGGCACATGTGATTTTTTTGCCACAGGCTTGCCATCGAAATCTATAATCTCGTAGCCGTCTTGGCGCACCATGGCAATTTCACCATCTTGAATATTCAAATAACGTTTTGTGTAAGGGAGGATGGCATTCATATCCGAGGCGATAAAGTTCTCATTTTTGCCTAAGCCTATAATAAGCGGCTGGCCTTTTTTCACAGCATATATCACCTTCGGATCATGCTCTGTTATCACGGTGAACGAACAGTTGCCCTCAATTTGCTTTAGGGCTAAACACAGCGCTTCACGAAAAGAAAACTCTTCTTTAGATGCAAAATGCTCTATAAGCTGCACGATAACTTCGGTATCGGTTTCCGAATGAAAGGTCGTGCTTAACTGTAATTTGCTTTTTATCTCGGCAAAATTCTCAACAATACCATTATGCACTATCGCCGTTTTCCTATTCATAGAAAGCTGCGGATGCGCATTCAAATCGTTAGGCGCGCCATGCGTAGCCCAGCGCGTATGAGCAATGCCTACGCTGAAATTTTCGATGCGCAAGTTCTTTAAATGTCTTTCCACAAGTAAATGTGTTTTTCCTTCGCTTTTCCAATGACAAAGTTCATCATCGCTGATAATGGCAATGCCACTAGAATCGTAGCCACGATAGCTAAGCCGCTCTAATCCTGAAACTAAAACAGAGAGTATATCGGAAGAACCCGCATAACCAAGAATACCACACATATTTCCTACTTTTATTACAAGGATTTCCTCACCCTTGTTTTCTTTCTTTCTTTGCTTTTTTCGAAAACTAAAGCATTACAGTTTAACATTCATATTCGATATTTCCAAGTTTTCGAATTCACATGCTTAGCCTATGCAAAATAATATCCCATAGAAACTTCTATAAACACTCTTTCTCTATCCTAATATAAAACATAGCATAAAACAAATAAACAAATAAATAAACTATAATAATTATAAAGAATAACTATAAACTACAGGCTCTAAGCTAAGCGCCTACTTGCAGCTATATGCTTTTTGCTAAACTTAAATTTTATCACCTCATTCATCAATCAATATTCTAGGTAAGAAGGGGGGCTATCCACTTTATTTAAATTGGCAGGCGATTATCGTTTTATCTTATACAGCCAAGCATTTTCATCAGCTAGCATCTTTTTTAGCGGTGAAAAAAGGATGGAAACGCTGGTGTTTTTGCTTTAAGACCTGCTTGCTTACATGCGTATAACGCTGCGTTGATGCCGATGAGGCATGGCCTAACCATTCTTGAATGAATCGCAAATCGGCGCCTGCTTCTAAATAATGCGTAGCCAAAGAATGACGCAGCATATGGGGATGCACATGTTTATTCAGCAAAACGCTAGCCGATACTTTTGTAACAATCTCTCTGGCGCCGCGTGTGCTTAAGGCATCGCCATATTTATTTACTAACAAAGACCCTTCTAATTGTCCTTTTAATTGCTCTTTTACTTGCTCTTTTTCTAAAGTTCTTCGTTTTAGCTTAGTTTTCTTGAGGCTTTCATCAGCCGGCTGCCCAGAAGAGCTAGCCGAAACAGAGGCTTTAGCTAGAAAAGTTTCTAGAAAACTCCTGCGAAGTTCAAGGTAGCCAGGCAAGGCTTTATGCAGGCGCAAGGTAAGCGGCAACCATCTATACTTACCGCCCTTTCGCAATAAGCGAACAAGGCCTCTTTGCATTTCAATATCCAGCAAGTCAATGCCGCATAATTCGCTAATTCTAAGGCCTAATCCGTATAACCACTCTAGCATGAGGCCATTTCGCAAAAGGAAGTAATGTTTTTGTATGTTTTTATTGGCATCCAAAACATGCCATGGGTCAAGCTTTTTTTTACGACTTTGCTTAGCGTTCAGCAAAAGCAGAATTTCTTTTTGCGAGAGCCGTTTAGCTAGCTTGCTTTCTTTCTTAGGAAGCCTGAATTCTAAAGGAGAGACATGTACACCTTTATGCCGCTCATGGCTTTGAACGTAATTGAAATAACTTTTTATGGCAGCCGCAGATTGCGAAAGCGAGGCCCTTAGAAGCTTCTCTGTTTGAAGTTTCTTAAAGTAGGCCATAAAGGCTTTTTCGTTTGAAATATCGCTAGCTTCTGGCCTTTGGACAAGGTAGCCAAGACAGAAATCATGAAAACTGCGAAGCCAGCGTTTATAGGCCCGCAGCGTATGTTCCGAGCAGCCCTGCTCATTTTCCAGCCATTGAAAAAAACTATCTAGATAAGAGAAAAAAGTCGCTGCTTTCACGAAAACATCCGCCGTACGCCGTAACGAAGCTTCAGCACCGCCTTCAAGTAAATTAAACAAGAAAGCTACATAACACTACTTTACTACTTTATACATCGTATGCTAGCTAAGAAAGCTTAAGGAGTCTTTCTCTAAAACCTCCCAATAAAGCTTGCGATTGCTATAAGGGTACATATAATCTACTCCGCCCGCCAGCACGGCAGCACGGCAGCACGGCAGCACGGCAGCCTTGCTCATTTTCCAGCCATTTAAAAAAACTATCTGGGTAAGAAAAAAAGTGGCTAGAAAGTGGCTAGATATTAGGCTATCCACAGCAAATTGAGCCTAAGGTAGAAGTTCACAATTTTCATAACTTGTAATTCACAATTTTCATAACTTGTAATACCTTCCTTTCGAAGAGTCAACTTTCCCTTCCAAACGAAGCTCCATAAGATGTTCCATGAGCTTATCGGCTGAAAGTTCAAATCTTGCAGAAAGCTGGGCAAGTGAAAGCGGAAACTGCGAGATCTCCAGCAACACAGCTTGCTTCGGGTCTGTTTTAACAAGTATTTTATTGGTTTTTGAATTAGTTTTTGAAGTATCAAGGCTAGTTTTCTTCGTGGCCATAACAAATCCGGCTTTCTCTAAAAAATCTTGAGCAGAGTGTATGGGAATAGCACCCTCTGCTAAAAGGTTTAAATTTCCTTGATAGGCCTCGCTTTCTGCGCCCTCAGCAGCCATGCCTAGGTTAAAAGTGTAGATATCCCGACCCTGATCTAAGGCATAGCGTACGGTTATTGAAGCTCCGCTTTTTAGCGGGGACTGCACCATAACTATCGATTTCGAAAGACCCGAAATAATCCTATTCCGAATAGGAAAGTGGTAAGCCAAAGGACGCACCTCTGGGGCATGCTCCGAAAGAATACAGCCGCCTTTCTCTAAAATATCCCAGTAAAGCTTGCGGTTGCTATAAGGATAAATATAATCTACTCCGCCCGCCAGCACGGCAGCATTGGCTCCGGCTTTCAAGGCGCCCTTATGCGCAGCGCTATCTATGCCTAAGGCTAAGCCAGAAATGACATATCCACCTTGTTTGCTTATGGCATAAGCAAGGTTTTCCGTAAAAGTATTCATAAAACCATCAGAGCGACGTGTGCCCACAATAGAAACACAGTTTTCCCAGCCACAGCTTGGCAGAACTCCCCGATAGTACAGAAACAAGGGGCAGTGGTCAATCTCCCGTAAGATGCCAGGAAAACTTTCCTCGTTATGGGCTACGCTTTGAATAGAATTTTTTTCACAAAAACCTAATACCTTGCTTGCCGCTGCTAGCAACAAGGCTTTGCCTTCATACGTCTTACCTTTTTTAACAAGCTGCCTTTTTTGAGCTTCTGAATTTGAAAGGCTTAGCATCTCATCGAAAGAGCCTAGCTTGGTAGCGGTCTTAAAAATCTTTCCCGGGGAAAGAGCTTTACTTAAACTTAAAGCTAAAACTGAAAGCTTTTCTCCAGCCAGAAGAGACTGCTTAGGCAGACTGCTGCTTTCGCTTCTGCTTTCGCTTTTGCTTTCGCTTTCGCTTTTAGCTCGGCTCTGTTTGGGTATATCTGGCATTGGAAGAACTGAATGCATTGAGGTTTTATTAACGGCTTCCAAGTTTTCTGAGATTTTCTTCAGCTTTTTCCCACTGTGCGCTGTTCTTAAGCGTTTTGTCCATAATCTCTCGGTAATAATGGCGGGAGAGCTGGTGATTATCTTGCTGGAAA
>JAUXHF010000040.1 GCA_030621685.1 Spirochaetota bacterium | reverse complement strand
ATTCATCAAGCCGATGAGGAAAGCGCTAGAGCATAATGTGGTTATGAACAGCAAGTACATATTCATCAAGCCGATGAGGAAAGCGCTAGAAGGATAATGCGGTTATGAACAGCAAATACATATTCATCAAGCCGATGAGGAAAGCGCTAGAGGATAATGCGGTTATGAACAGCAAATACATATTCATCAAGCCGATGAGGAAAGCGCTAGAGCATAATGTGGTTATGAACAGCAAGTTAAGAGCCTTTGTGTATAGTGTTACTATTGGCTTAGCAAGTGTTTCGTAAGAGAGCGTTTTAAATAACTAACCGTGCATGATTTTCTAGTGAGCTTGATAGCTTTTCCCCCATTTTTCGCCGAGACGTTTATCTTACATGGCCTGCTAGCAGGTCTGCTGGTATCGCTGATGGCAGGCCCTATGGGCTGCTTTGTGGTTTGGCGGCGCATGGCCTATTTCGGCGAGTCACTTTCGCATAGTGCCTTGTTGGGCCTGGGCCTGGGCTTGCTCTTTGGCTTGAATTTGAATATAGCGGTATTTATCGTCTGTTTCTTATTTGCCAGCCTTTTAACCTACTTACGAGAACGGCGGATTCTAGCCATCGATACCCTGCTAGGCATATTGGCCCATGCCTCTTTGGCAGCCGGTCTCTTGCTGATAAGCTTTATGGAGCTGCCGGCTTATACTCTTACTAGCTATCTGTTTGGCGATATTTTGCTTATTCAGAATTCTGACCTTTGGCTTTTAGGAGCGGCTAGCATCATAGTCTTGACTCTGCTTTTGTATAACTGGTCATCGTTTATACTTATTAGCATTAATAAAGAATTGGCCCAAGCCGAGGGGCTGCCCGTGTATGCTATGGAACTTCTGTTTATGTTTCTTATTACCGTAGTGGTAGCCACGTCAATTCGCTTTGTGGGTATTTTGCTTATTACATCTATGTTAATCATCCCGGCAGCTGGGGCTAGGCAGATAAGTAAGTCGCCTAAAATGATGGCCTTGCTATCGATAGCATTGAGTATGATGGCCACCCTAGCAGGATTCAGCCTTTCAATTCTATATGACCTTGCTACAGCGCCGGCCATTGTCGTCTGTGCTACGCTTTTGTTCGCCTTGCTTACTTTTGTAGGAAAGCTAAAGCTAAAGTTGCTGCGTTAAAGCTGCTACGTTAAAGCTAAAGCAGTTACGCCCAAAACCTAGCCAGAGGCTTTCTTCTGAGCCAGCGAATATGTATGTGTATGGGTATGTATTTAGGCAGAAATACTGGCAGAGAGGTATATCCCTTTTCATACATAGTAAAAGCAGCTAGGCAGCTAGGCAGGGATTACTTTAGCTGGGTAATAAAAATTTGAGTAGCAGATTTATAAATAAAAATGCTATAAAAGTAGAAAAACAATAACAGGAAAGGCCATGATGAGAGCAATTCTTAATAATTCAAATCCAAGAAATGGTAAGAGTCCATAAAAAGCATCCTGCATGCGAATGCTTTTATCAAAGGAAAGTATGATGAAGAGGCTAAGCCCCATAGGTGGCGTGATGAGTCCAAGCTCCACTACGATGAGCGCAAGAATGCCGAACCATATTTTTAGATCTTCAGCATTCATGCCGAAGCTTGCCATATTAGCAGATACAAGGTTTCCGCCATTGATGTCAATAAGAATTGGCCACAGAAAAGGTATAACAATGAGTATCATAGAAAGAGACTCCATAAAACAGCCAAGTAAGATCAGCATAAAAAGTATCAAGGACAAAGTGATCCAAGGGTTTAACTGACTCATGGCGGCAGCCTCGGCAAGATAGGCTGGAAGCCCCGAGCGGCTGAGAAAACCTTTCAAAACCTCAGCACCAAAGAGAATGAAGTATATCATCGCCGTGGTCTTAGCGCTATCCTCAAAGGATAGAAGAAGTCGTTTCTTGTTTAGCCCTTTACTGGCATCGTTGTGTTTGGTCTGTAAGAGTCCATATATTAAAATGATTAACACTGCTATAGAAGCTGTTGGTGTTGGCGTGAAAAAACCGAAGGCTAGCCCTGCAAAGATGATTATGAAGATAAGGGGTAGAGGAATAAAACTGATGATGGCCTTTCGTTGTTCTCTCTTTGAAAGAGGAGATACCGGCATGGGGCTTGGCGTAGAGACAATGTTTTTTGGGAGAATTTTTGGGAGGATAGCATGGGGCTTTAGCCTAAGCGTAATGAATATGCTGATGCTGAAAAAAAATACAGCTAGAAGGCTTGGCAATATGGCTGCTTGAAACATCTTGACTATAGAGGCTTCAACAATAATGGAATAAATGATGAGTACAATGGAAGGTGGAATAAGAATGCCCAGAACGCCGCCTACGGCGGTAACAGCGGCACGAAATCCTTTTTCGTACTGTAGCTTCTTAAGCTCGGGTAGGGCCAACTTTCCGATGGCTGCTGTTGTGGCAAGCGATGAGCCGCAGACAGCGCTAAAGCCTGCTGCGGCTAAGATGACAGAGTAGGCAGCACCGCCTTTTACCGGTCTTAGAATGACGGCTATTCCTTGGAACAAACTTCGACTAAGCCCACTGTACAAAGCCAGATATCCCATCAAGACAAATAGGGGTATAAGCGAGAGTTGGTAGCTTGAAAACAAATGCCATAACAGCGTTTTATATTGTTCCAAATAAGGCTGGAAACGTAGATGCGAGACAGCCTTTGAAAGGGCATAATTTCCAGTGATGCCAACAAGTACCATAGCAAGACCCACTGGAATTCTTGCGAGGAGTAACATGAGCATGAGAACAAGCCCGATTATCCCAATAAGCTCTTTTTCTATCACGAGAGATGTTTTTTATTTAGAAGACTGATATATAGAGAGCGCAGCTGAAAGGCCCCAGAGCATTAAAGAGAGTATAACGGGAAGGTAGAATGGCCACTGGGGAAGCCCTAAGATGCTACTTACCACTTCATCAGCCAGCGACTCTTGCATACCTTGATAGGTTTTTAGGGCTAGAAAGAAAGCTAAAAAACAAAATAAAACATGCGAGATTACATGGAATACTTTTTTTAAGAATAGCGGAAAGAGGCTAGAGAATATTTCTACTGTGGCATGACCATTTCGCAGCTGGCAAAGTGGGAAAAACATCATCACAGAAGATGCAATAAGCAAGGTCACGATTTCTTCGTAGCCCACAATACCGCGCAGGGTTTGATTGAAGGTGATAACTGTAAAACGGTTGAGCGCAAAGAGCGCTGCATTGATGGTGCTAAGAAAGACAATGACAAGCAACAATATTCCGCCTAAGTATGCCCAAAGCAAAGCAAGCTTGGTGGCCAAGCGCCTAGTTTTTTTAAAGAGGCTCAAGGAGGAAGCTCTGTTGGTTAAGGTGAATGTTTTTTTATGGCTTGCTTGGCTCTTGCAAGCAATTCTTCTCCGTCAATACCATAAGCAGAGACTTTATCAATCCACCTTTTGGTTACCTTGGCAGCGGCTAAATTGAATGGCAAGACGGTTTCTCTTTGGAGCTGGAGAACAGCGCTACCTGTTTGCAATTGTGCTTTTTTGCCAGAGGTTTCAATTTTATCCCATAGCATCCCTGTTTTCTGGGCAATGTTTTTACCGGAGTTTTTGTTTATGATCTGCTGGAGATCGACAGGCAGCTCATGGTAGCGATCTTTATTCATGGCAAATAAGAAAACTGATGTGCCAAAACGTCTTTTGCCAAAACCTTCAATGGAGTAACGTGTGAGTTCATGTATTTTAAAGGGAACGATGACTTGAAAGGGAATGAGCGCTGCATCGACTAGGCCTTTCGATAAAGCATGTGGCAGTTCTGGCAAGGGCATGTTTACCGGTTCGGCGCCCCAAGCTTGAATCATCCATGCTCCTGTTCGTGATGGCGTTCGTATTTTCAGGCCTTGTAAGTCTTGCCAGCTTTGTATATTTTTATTTGCTACATGCAGAGCATTGCCTGCATGAACGTAAACAAGTAAGGGGTGTATATGTTTGAAATCTTCTGCTAAGAGCGGGAAAATTTCTTGGATGGCCATAGCGGATACCTTAGCACTTTCTGTATGCACCTCTGGCAGCTCAAACACTTCTACACGTTTAAATATTCCCGGCGTGTAACTAGGCAGGGTCCAAACGATATCGGCTACGCCATTGCGCACCTGTGTATAGAGTTCGCTTGGTTTTCCGCCCATAGACATAGATGGGAAAATCTCAAACCGTATCCTTCCATCAGATTCCGCTTCTACTTTTTTAGCCCAAGGCTGGATGAATTGTGTATGGGTATCGGTCGTTGGGCCAAGAAAGTGATGGATTACAAAAGTATACTCGGCTGTAAAAAGAGAAATTTGATGCAGTGTTATAGCTATGAAAAATAGATGCATCCAAAGAAAAGCATGCTTGCCCTTGTTCTGCCTTGCCTGGAGTTGCCTGGAGTATTTGTTTTTCACATGAAGCATTTTTACTTAAGTTTTTAAGATGGCAGCCTTAGCTGCGGCGCTGGCATGGATAAGGCAAGTGTCGAAGATGGGTATGGAGATATCGCTTGCTTTGATGAGCAGGCCTATTTCGGTGCATCCTAAGATGACGGCTTGGGCGCCATCGTTTTGAAGTTTTTCGATAATTTCTACATATCGTTTACGTGAGCTATCTTTAAATATATTTCTACAAAGTTCATTGAAGATGATGTTATGGACATCGTCTAAATGGTCTCCTTTAGGACAGAAAACATCTAAGTGATATTTTTCCTGAAGCATTCCTCTGTAGAAATCATGTTCTATGACGTAACGGGTGCCAAGCAAGGCTACTTTTTTTATATTCTTATTTACAAGAAGCTCTCCGGTAGCATCGGTGATATGGATGAGCGGGATGTTAATTTTTTTTTCTAGTTCGGCGGCACATATATGCATGGTGTTCGTAGCGATACGCAGCATATCGGCGCCGGCTGCTTCTAGGGCATGGGCGGCATGCAGCAGTTTTTGGGTAAGCTCTTTCCATTTGCCTTGTTTCTGCTGATTTTCAATTTCAGCAAAATTGAAAGACCAAAGCAAGATTTTGGCCGAACTCGATCCGCCTAATTCTCGCTGTACCTGCTTATTAATATGCTTATAGTAAAGCGCTGTAGAGACCCAGCTCATGCCGCCTAATATTCCTATGGTTTTCATAGTTGCTTTTCCTTGTATTAAATTTGTTTTACTAAAATAATTTCTTACTTATATATTGTAGCATGGTACTGTAATAGTATAGAAATAGTATGGTTTTTTCAAGCAAAAATAAGGGATATTTAGTTTAGCGAAGAATTTTCTCGAAGAATTTTCTTATAGCTACATGCTTTGTAGCAGAAGCAGTTTAGGGTATGATCGTTGACAAGACCAGCGGATTGCATGTGGGCATACATGATAGTAGGGCCAACAAAGGTCATACCACGTTTTTTCAAATTGGCACTTAAGGCATGGCTTTCAGGGATTTGGGTGGGAATATCGGAATTGTTTTGATAGGCCATATCAATTTGCTTGCCAGCTACAAAGCTCCAAATGTAGGCATGAAAACTGCCAAATTCTTTTTGAATTTCCAAAAACACTTTGGCATTCCGTGGAATGGAATATACTTTAAGTTTGTTTCGAATAATGCCGGGGTTTTGTAGCTGTTTTTGCAAAAAACTTTCGCTGAGCTTAGAGCAGAGTTTGGGGTCAAAGTTTTTGAATGCTTTTCTATAAGCCTCTCGTTTCCGCAGAACTGTTTCCCAGCTTAGTCCTGCTTGGGCGCCTTCAAGGCATAACAGCTCAAAGTGTTCTTTATCATCGCTACTATGACACCCCCATTCCCGGTCATGGTATGAATGAAAAACTTCTTTCTCTGCCCATAGGCAGCGCTTCTTTACTTTCATGGCCTCTTTTTTGTTTCTAGCATGGCAAGGGCTTAGCTGTTACTATGAAAGTTTTTGCATAGTGGAATTTTTTATGGCTTGGGATATAGAAGCAAGCTTTGTAAACCTAGCCAACGTTTTAGCCAGCGTCTGCTTGCTTTTTTATTTTTGCCTATCATATCGGCAAGGAATTTTGCCTGTTTACCACTATGTTGAGGGTAGGCGCCTATGCTTAAATTTTTTTCATACTGAAAATTAGAATCGCCGATGATTTGAACAAAGGCTTTATCAAAGGCATTTAAATACTTCTTAGCTATATTTTTTTTGACAAAAAGCATTTTTTGGGCAGCAAAGCTATGAATACAAAGAGAAGTCCATGTCTTAAAGGCGGCCGTGTTTGTTTTCTTTCCCGTAACTTGCTGGTAGAGTTCTAAAAAATGTGGGAGGCCTGGATATTGCGGGTCACGGATGACATGGCCACGCTCATCTAAGCTACCAAAGCTGAAGAGGGCTACGGCTTGCCCACTTTCTGCTAATGGAAGAATATGCTTTGTGTATTTTTCTGTACTTTGGTAATCTATATCTACCTCATTATTTCTAAAAGCTGCCAAGGCCGCGCTTCGGCCACGAGTGTTCAAAATAGGTCGCAGGGTAATATCGAAAAGGAATATAGAAAGGAAGGCTACAATATCCGGTGATTTCAAAGATTGCAAGGCAAAACGTAAAGGCTTGCCTCGTAAGTTAAGAATCTGCTTGGGAGATTCTGTAAGAAAGCCTGTTTTCACATATACAATACCGCCGCTGCTACTGGCTAAGATAGCCTGCCAACGATTGTAGGAGTATTTTACTCGGTTATCATCAAAAAAATAATTTAAATGTGTTGAGGCAGAGGTAGTCAAAAATTGTATAGTATCTTCTTTGTTCTTTTTGCTGAAATAATTTGCGCCATCTATAGAAGCGTTTCCGCGTATATTTTCTAGGTTAAGCACAGGGTTTCCCGGCAGAAACTCGCTAGGTACGGCGCATATAAAGCCGACCAAGCATGGCTGCCGCCCTTATCGCTAAAGGGCACAATCCATTGAATAGTTTTTCCTGTGAAATCAACGGCAGGGGCGGCATGCAGGAGCAGCAAAAGAAAACACAGCGCTACGTAGCAAAGTTTCGATATTCGATATTTTTTTCGGTATTTTTTATTCTTCATTTTATTTTATTTGCTTTACACGAGCTGCTAGATAGGCAGTAGCTAATTTGTTTATGGTAAGTACTCGGCTAAGAATTTGCTATGTATGCTTTGTACACACTAAGTGAAATATAAGATAAAAAATAGTATTAAGTATAAATAAGTAATTATTGAAAATAAAAACAGCGTAGGTATACGGTAATAATTATTTTTTTGCTAAGATCTACGCTAAACAGATAAAAAAGTATTCTAAAAATGTCCTTTTAATATTCTGTTCCATACTATGATATAATAGTATTATATTTTTACTGTAATTTTTTATGAAAGCAATAAACTTCAAAGAGTACATTAACAAGAGCTTCTATGATGAAATGTTTCATGAAGATGAGCATGTAAGAGGACATTATAAGCTTCTTTACCAACAATTGAAAAAAATTGGAGCTAAGAAACTTTCTTTGCTTCAAGAATCTACCGATAGAGCCCAGATGTCTTTGGGAATGACCTTTAATGTCTATCAAGATACGCTAGGTGTGGAGCGGATTCTTCATTTAGACATCATTCCAAGAATTATTAGCACCCAAGACTGGCAGCGAATAGAGAAAGGCTTAGCGCAGAGAATTCGAGCGTTAAATCTCTTTGTAGGCGACATTTACGGAAAGCAGCAGATACTCAAAGATAAAGTTGTTCCCAAAGAGCTTGTCTTATCGAGTTCAAGCTATCTTAAAAGCTGCATGGGCCTAAAGCCGCCGTTTGGGGTATGGTGTCATATTAGTGGTAGCGACTTAATACGAGATACAGATGGGCAATTTTATGTTTTAGAAGATAACTTACGCTGTCCATCTGGCGTGTCGTACTTATTGGAAAACAGAGAAATTTTGAAACGAATTTTTCCGAAGATTTTTGAGAAACTTCAGGTTCGTGCTGTATACGATTACTCACATCATCTGCGTGATATGCTGGAATCGTTTAGCCCTGTTAGCCCGGCTTGTATAGCTGTGCTAAGCCCGGGCACCTACAATTCTGCCTATTTTGAGCATGCCTATTTAGCACAACAAATGGGCGCCGAGCTTGTTGAAGGAAAGGATTTGGTATTAAAAGATGATTATGTGTACATGGTTACCACCAAGGGGCTTTTGCGTGTCGATGTCATTTATCGGAGAGTTGATGATGATTTTCTTGATCCTTTAGTCTTCAAAAAAGATTCACTCTTAGGATCACCGGGGCTTTTTAGGGCTTATCAAAAAGGAAGGGTTGTTTTAGTAAACGCACCTGGCACAGGGGTGGCCGATGATAAAGCCATTTATGCCTACGTTCCGCGGATAATAAAATATTACCTGCAAGAGGAAATTCTTTTACCAAATGTCCATACGTACATTTGCGCTGAAGATGAAGATTATAAATATGTAATGGAGAATATAGGCAAATTGGTAGTGAAGCAAACAGATGCCTCGGGCGGCTATGGCATGATGATTGGCCCTCAAGCTACCAAAAAAGAGCATGCCATGTTTGCTGGTTACATAAAGAAAAATAGGCGCGGTTATATTGCCCAGCCCGTAATCAATCTTTCCAGGGCCCCTACGTTAACAAAGAACGGCATAGAAGGACGCCACGTAGATTTGCGTCCTTATATCTTATATGGTAAAGAAATAAAAATCATCCCAGGCGCGCTCACGCGCGTTGCCTTGCACAAGGGTTCACTTGTTGTTAACTCCTCACAAGGCGGTGGCAGTAAAGACACTTGGGTACTAGAAAATGCTTCGGTCTAATTGTAAGAATTTTGTTTTATGCATGGTTGCTAGCGATGTTAAGTAGAGTTGCCGATTACATTTACTGGATGAGCCGCTACATAGAGCGGGCAGAGAACTACGCTCGTTTTTGCAATGTTAATTTCAATCTCTCCTTAGATCTGCCTTCTGGGATTAGCGAGCAGTGGTTGCCGCTTTTAAGCGCTACGGGCGGGCTAGAGCTATACACTTCTTTATACGGAAAAGTATCGAAAAATAAGGTTGTACACTTTTTGGGACTAGATGAAAAAAACCCTAATTCCGTTTACAACTCTATTGTAAACGCTCGGAGTATGGCACGTGTTTTGCGTCCTGAAATTACGAGAGAACTCTGGCAACAAATTAATACCATGTACTATATGGTGAAAAATGGCCTAGAAAAAAAAATATTATTAAAGAAAGACCCTAGGCTTTTTTTTCGCAACATCCGCAAAGGCTGTCAATTGCTTTACGGGATTTTCGATGCTACTATTTCTAGAAATGAGGCCTGGCATTTTGGCAAAATTGGACAGTGCATTGAACGCGCTGATGAAACATCCAGAGTGCTTGATGTAAAATATCACATGCTTTTGCCCACAACAGAAGTGGTAGGCTCGCCAACCGACTTAATTCAATGGGTGGCTCTCTTGAAATCGGTGAGTGCTTACGATATGTATCGTAAGAAAAATGGCAAACTTACGCCTTGGGGAATATCGCAATTTCTTATTTTTGACGATAGTTTCCCCAGGGCCATGCTACATTGCTTGCGACAAGCTAAGAGTTCCATGCATGCTGTTACCGGTAATTATACAGGCTACTTGAATAATGCCGAGCGACAAATAGGCATGCTTACCGCCCACCTTGAGTATTCTAACATTAGCGAGGTATTTAGCTTTGGGCTTCACGAGTATTTAGATGACTTTCAAATTCGGCTGAATGAGGCTTCGACAGCTGTTTTTAGTACTTTTTTTTCAGTTAATAATATTATTAAAAGGCATTAATATCATGACATATTGCTTAGGCATAAAACTTAAATCTGGGATCATCGGCATCTCGGATACCCGAATTACTTCGGGCAATGAAACCACGCAAGCAAAGAAAGTTTTTACGGTGAATCGTGAGAAGCATTCTTTTTTTATTATGACCAGCGGGCTGCGCTCGGTAAGAGATAAAGCCATAACGTATTTTAAGGAAGCCTTAGATGAAGGCAAAGAGGCATCGCCTAATAAAATATATAAAGCTGTAAATGCTTTTGCTAGCCAAATTAAGCGAGTAGCTATCGAAGATAAAGAGGGCTTAAAACAAGCAGGCTTAACCTTCAATTTGAATGCGATTATTGGCGGCCAGCTAGAAGATGATGACGAGCATAAAGTTTACTTGCTTTATCCAGAAGGAAATTGGGTGGAGGTGACTGAAAGCTCTCCCTTTGTCATCATCGGAAATAACGGTTACGGCAAACCCATTTTGGATAGAGTGCTAAAGTATAATTCTTCTTTTACTTTTGCCATAAAGGCCGCCTTCCTCTCTTACGAGGCTACAAGAATTAGCTCTAACGATGTAGATTATCCTATCGATTTTGTTTACTATCGCAAAGATAGTTTTGACGTCATAGAAAAAAGATATATTCAAGATGAGCTTGCAGCCGTCTCTAAGTTTTGGAATAAAAAATTGAGCGATTCAATAGGCCAGCTTCCCGAGAGCTGGATAGAGAAAATTCTTCATACTCTCCCATAAATGTATTCTCCGCCGCTGCTATATATGAATAGCTTACAAAGGAAGCTTGCTACAAGCAAAAGATGTTTATGAAGCTTAGCATAAAGCATAAAACCAGCTACATGTATAGCGCTGATGTTCATTTTAAGCCGCATTATTTGCGCTTTAAGCCGAGGCCAAATGATTTTGTTTCGCTAGAAGCATTTTCGTTAAAGGTTCAGCCAAAACCAGCGGGGCTGTCATGGC
>JAUXHF010000173.1 GCA_030621685.1 Spirochaetota bacterium | reverse complement strand
GAAAGGCAGAGAATTCTTGTTTGGGGACTTTTTTCTTGTATCTGTGAATGAAAGGCGGCAAAGGAAGCAAAACGCTGCCAAGAGAGCTTTGGCCAGTAATCTAAGCCGGCCCGCCGAAGCTCTTTTTGTGTTAAAGAAAACCCCAAGGGTCCAATAAGCGATAAACTTACGCCAAAACCAAGGCATAACCGTCCTATGTTTCCCGTATTTGGCGGTATCAGTGGCTTGTAGAGTGCTATTTGCATGAAAGGCTTTCTATTTTATATAGGCTAAATAGCGGTCAAGCTTTTCTTGACTAGCAGATACAGTAAAGAAAAAGTAGCGCGGAAAATCTGGCGATTCAGCGTAGTAGCCTAAGATGTTTTCTTTGTTCTTAAAGCCCTTACGAAGCTTGGCCTTGAAATGAAATGTTTTACTCTCGCCCACGGCTAGCCCAAATGAAAAAGGTAGGGTATCTTCAACAAGCTGCCAGGCAGGTGTGGGCGAGAAAATAAGGCTGAGTTTTTCAATGTCATTTTTAGACTTGTTCGTTACCGTTATGCTGCCCTCCTCTTGGCTTTCGGGGGAAAAAGCTACTTCGGCACGGTAGGGAATAAGCCCAAGCTCATAGCGGAATTCAGATGTGGCCGAGCCATGAACTACCGCCCATTCGCTTACTTCAATGCCACGTTTGGAACTCCAAAAAGCCCTTGAGATGTCATGAGAAAAAATACCCTTAGCATAACTATCACGATAAATTTTCCTGAAGCCTTTTTTCATGCGATAAAGATATTCGTAAGGCACATTAGCAAAATCGCTATCTAGAAAACGAATATCAATAGCGTTGCCAATCATGACGTTGTTCGCGCTTGTGCGCATGTAATTAGGCCATTGCTGCATAAGCTTGGCAAACTGCTGGCGATTCGACTCGTAAAGCATAGCGGCATCTATCATCACACCGGCATCAAAAAACATATAAGGATCCTGGCCATGCTCTTTTCCGTGACGCCAGCCAAGAGTAAAGACCCAGCTGGGCTTGGTTAGCTTCGCCTCGATAATCACTGAATTGATGATGGAAGCTACAAGGTGCGCTCGCCACCAACGCCATTTCAAAATAAGACTTCTGTTCGATTGGTTTTCTACGTGGCGACCAAACCATTTTATTTTATCTTCTGGCGAAAAAGTATAGAAATCTTTTGGTTTTGGCAAGCGCACATTCATCTCTTCAAGAAATTTCAATCCCATTTCGTAACCATCGGCACGACCCGTGCGGATAAAATCAAAACCAATAAAATCCACATAAGGATCGCTCTCAAAGGTCTTGGCTATTTCTACAATATCTTGTCGTCTTTGTTCGTCTAGCAGTGATATATGCCGAGTATCTTGAAGTACATCTTTTTTTCTAGAGTAGCCAATAGAAGCATTATAACCAGCGAGTTTCTTGCCATTTGCTGGTGTGAAATAGCTCATAATGTAGGCGCCCAATAAAATATTTTTTTTTCGCGTAAGAGGGCCTAAGAGCTTTATGTTTTTTAAACCTTGAGCTTTCCATGGCTTGGCTGCGGTAAGGCTTCTATCCCAGCCGGTAGTTTGGGCGGCAAGCGCCCAAAGGGCATCGTTATCCATATATTCTACCCAATCAACAATTGCCGAGTAGCCTGCCTTGCCACCACCGGGGGCAGGAATAGTTATCGATTTTAGCGGATTGGTGTACTCTAAATTCATGACAGCAAAGCCCTTTTTCAAAGGAGCTACTTTACGTCGTTTTAAAAAAAATGACTGGCTAAGACCCTTCCATGAAGGGTTAGAGCTTGAACGAACCTCAACATGATACTCACCAGGGGCAGGATGATAGCCCAAGGCTAGGGCCGTGCGGATGGTCTTATCTTTATATTTAAAGAAAAAATCATGTCGGCCGCCTATGTTGGGAATGAGGTATTTGCCGCGGCGAAGGTAAACTCGGAGGTCTTGGATGTTTACCGACTTAGGACTCACTATGTTTGCCCAAACTAACTCAAAACTATAGTATAGCTCTTTGTCTAGAATTAAAGAGAGCGAGGAGAGGCTATCGGCTGTGTTTTCTTTTGTTGGTGATGGCGGCGGCGAAGTATAAAATTTCTTTGTTAAAGTAAGGGCTTTTTCCTTATTCGTGCCAAGGCTTGGCGAAAGATTCTTTTTCTTAAAGAAGTAGTTCAAGGCTTGTTCATCTAAGCCTTGTTTATCTAATTCTAAGACATATTCTTCTTCTTCTTGAAAAAAAGGTTGGCTGGCATCGCTGCTTTCTAGGCCACTAAACTTGTTCAGCACTTGAAAATTATTAATATCGCCAACAAATTGTAGGTTTTCTTTGCTTAATTCTAAAGAGCTATTTGAAGATCCTTGGATTCCATCTTCGGCCAAAGTTTTGGCTGAGGTTTTTGAATTTTCTTCAAAGTTAGGTTCTTCATCTATTCCATATTCTTCTGCTATAGCTGTGTAATAATTATTGAGGTCTTGATAAAACAAGTCTTCTCTTGAAATTTCTTCCTTTCCGGCATCCATATCAAAAAAAGAAGAATCTTCTTTGATACGATATTTCACGATAACCTGCTCTTCCGAATTGACTTCTAGCATATAGCGTTTTTCTTTCGAGTATTTTAAAAGCAAGCTGATAGCAGGTATTAAAAGTAGTAAAAATAAACTTATAACGACTAAACGTAGCGTAACTTTCTTGAAAAGCCTATGCCATGTATGGTTTTCTTTTAAGTGGTTATTTTTGTTATTTGCCATAAGATGTCCTTTTTGATGTATGATGTTTTTTAAAATAAAGTTATGCTAGATTAAGGCTAAGTTCCGTGTTTAACTAGAAGGAAAGAAAGAATGATAAGAGCTATTAGGTTATTTCTCGTAAAAATTTCAGTTTAGCCTATGACCTTGCTTTGAATTTTCGGCTTTTCTGCGATTTCTCTTAATGTTTTTATTCAAGTAACATTTTAAATACTTTGAATTCTTATGATGAATGAGAACGTAGCATTGTAATGAAAATATGCTATACTGTAACACTAGCTAAAAAAATTGTTTATAAGAGCTAAAAAAGCTATTAAATTCTACGATTAAAAGAGAAGCTAGCTAAAAAGAGTTGAAGTTATGAGCGACAAGAGCGACAAAGATGAAAAAAATGAGATACGTAAAGATATGAGCGTAGATACGAAGCATATCAACACCAATATCTCGAGTTTTTTTTCGCTTATTAACCTAAAGGAAATTCGCCGGGAAATTGTTCAAAATGAGAATTCTAAAAGGACTATTCTAAGGAGTCGCCAAGAATTCATAGACGTTTTAAACGGCAAAGACGATAGATTTGTTGTTATTACAGGCCCTTGTTCCATTCATGATATAGAGGCTGCCGAAGAATATGCCTTACGTCTGAAAAAACTTATCGAAAAAACTCACCAGCACGTACTTATTTTCATGCGAGTTTATTTCGAAAAACCTCGCACTATTGTTGGCTGGAAGGGGCTTATCAACGATCCTAATTTAGATGGTAGTTTTCAGGTTGAAGAGGGGCTTAAACGTTCACGGAAAATGCTTATTAATCTCTCGGATGAAAATGTATATGCGGCGACAGAAATGTTAGATCCTATTACAGCAGCCTATTTAGCCGAGTTAGTGGGCTGGGCTGCCATAGGCGCGCGCACTACAGAATCTCAAATACACCGCGAGATGGTGAGCGGTCTTTCTGTTCCTGTAGGCTTTAAAAACGGTACGAATGGGAATTTGGATGTAGCCATGAACGCTATGCGTTCATCGGCGCATGCGCACAGGTTTCTTGGCATCGATGACGAGGGTCGAGCATGTATAGTAAAAACCTCTGGTAATAAGCATACACATATAGTCTTGCGCGGTGGTGTGGGCAAGCCCAACTATAGTAACGATAAAATATCGGTGCTTGAGGGCTTGTTAGACGAACAAGGGCTGGCTAAACGAATTATGGTGGACTGTAGCCATGATAACTCAGGCAAAAACCATGAGCGGCAAAAAGAAGTTGTTCGTGATATTCTCAAGCAGAAAGAAAATGGCAACAAATCCATTTTCGGTATTATGTTGGAAAGCAATTTGAAGCCCGGCAATCAAAAACTTGAGGTTGGAAAAAAATTAGAGTATGGTGTCTCTATTACGGATAAATGCATTGGCTGGGAAGAAAACGAAGATATTGTTTGTGAAATAGCTGATGTTATAAAAGGCTTGCAAGTCTCTTCCGGCGGTAATTCTTCCGGCGATAAGCTTGAGCTTGAAACGCCTAAAAATACTGTCGTATCTAAAAACCTGTAAAGGCAAGATGGCCGGATGGCATGATGCATCTAAGCCAAGTATTTAAGAAAAGGTTTTATTTAAAAACATAATAAGACGAAGGCGAAGGCGCTGAAGTTTTTCGGCGACTTGCCCAGATTCAAGAGCCTTCTCTGCCAAAACTAATTCTTTCTTGCTTTTGCTTTAAGAAGCCGTACAAGAATTTGAAAACGCAATAAGGCGCTGAAGTTTTTCGGCGACTTGCCCAGATTCAAGAGCTTTCTCCGCCAAAACTAATTCTTTCTTGCTTTTGCTTTAAGAAGCCGTACAAGAATTTGAAAACGTAATAAGGCGCTGAAGTTT
>JAUXHF010000265.1 GCA_030621685.1 Spirochaetota bacterium | reverse complement strand
GGGATTTTTTTCAGCAAAAAACTTCCGCAGTTTTTCGCCGTAGCCGGCGCGCATCCATTTATTACTGGTGATGTATGTTACTATGCCAGTGTCTTTTTTCGATAAAGCTAATCCTCTTTCGTAAAACAGCATATAAATGTCTCCCGCTTTAGCAAGCACTTCATACCCCTCATCTTTATATTTTTTGCCCAGCTCTCCTCTGTTTTTTTGTAATTGGATATACGGCGGGTTGCCAATAACAATATCAAAGCCCCCGGGTTTAGCTCCATCCCGTTCTCTAAAAACTTCAGAAAAATACATTCTTATATCAAAGTCTTTTCCATTACGAGAAAGCTGGGCTTCAGCTTTCTCTATCTTCTTTCTTAGCTCTTTTTTTTCAGCATCGCTACCATTAAAATCAAAATATTTATTCTTATCTTTTTCCCAATTTGAAAGCACATATTGCCAAAAGCTATTATCAAAATCAACTTTAGTAAGCGAGTCGCCGCAAATTAATTTAAAGTCCAAATTCGGCAGAGGTTCAATGCCAAAATTCTTCTGCTTGCTATCAATTTTCTCCTCCACTAATAAGGAAATAAAAAAACGAAGCTTAGCAATTTCAACAGCAATCTCTTGATTGTCTATGCCATAAATGCAGTTTTTAATTAAATAAAGTTTCCTTCCGTAGCTGCTATCTTTCTTAAAGTAAAGCTTTATACTATCCTCCGCAGCTTGGCGAGCAATAGAGTCTGAAATGCCCTCAGCTTCCGCTAGCTGCCTAGCTTTCCAAAGAATATTTTTGGGGTCAACCTTGCTAAGCAAGTACACCAGCTTGTTTAAGATGCCCATAGGAAAAGCGCCCGAGCCAATGGCAGGGTCTAAAATTTTAAGCTGGTCAATTAAATCTACTACCCTCTTTTTTTCTGCTTCGCTCAATTCGCCCGCTTCTGCTTCGCTCAATTCGCTATCTTCTTCATCAGGGGAGAGCAGCTTGTTTATTTTTTCGCAGAGCTTTTCATCTTTTTCATGAAAAGAAAAATATTCTTTTAACGAGGCGGTAACCATGAAGTCCACAATATCACGAGGCGTATAAAAAGAGCCGGTTTTTTTGCGTACTGTTTCTTTCCCCACTGCCAGCGCGGCCTCTTGGTCGTAATAGCCTAAGAGGTTTTCAAAAACCTTGCCCAGCAGCTCGGGGTCCAGCGCTATCTCAACGTCATCAGCAGAATTCTCATCAATCGTGAAATTATACGAAGAGAGAATATCTATAAGCCCTGGCTGTTTTTCATCTTTATTAAAAAAAAGAAAGTTTGGCACTTTTGGTTGATGGGTTTTTGTTCTTGTGAAGCCATCAATATATTTCCTGTTATCTTTATCTGTTTTATCGTCTAAGCATTCAAAAAGCCCGCCGTTCAAAAAAGGGATTTCGCTAAAAAGCTCTTTGATGCCCTCCTCTTCACCGCATGGCTTCTTAAAAAGTTTATGATAGCGGAAGACGGCATGGTTTCCAAAATCTTTATTGTATCCTTTTGGGCCTCTTTTTCCAAAAGTATATCTTCTATCATCTTGTTTGGTATTTAGGGTAGCAAAAAACAGATTTTGCAAAATGGCTTTATAATAGGTATCGTTATTTTCCGAAGTTTCATCTAAATTGAAATCCTTTAAATACTCAACTACTTTTTCTTTCTCAAAAAGTTTTTTGAGAGCAAGCAAGCGCTCGCGCATAAACCAAATGAACGTGATTCTGGTAATAAGCCGAATAACTGCCATTTCTCTGCCATGTGGCTTTGCCTCGGCATGTTTGGGAAACTCGCATTTTTGGCAAGCCAGTGAATACCAGCTTTCTATTTTTTTATAAAATTCTTTGGTAACTTTTTCAATGCTGAAGGCCTCTTTAATTTCTTCAAGAGTAGAGAATTCTGCTTCGCCAATTTGCTTTATAAAAGTTTTATTAGTAATTTTACTGCTAACAAAATACGTGTAACGGCGGAAGCTGCTGAATTTCCGCTTGCCGTCTTCTGCGTAGTTACCATGAACAAGGCTGAAGCGAAAGTTATTTTCGTCATCGCAAAAAACAAAGATGCTGGCGTCATCAGAAAGATTTTCTTTTAATAATTTTTTTGCAAAATCATATTGCTTTTTCTTTCCCGATCGCTCTGTTAAAGAACCGGCAACATCAATTAAATAAATGCCTAAGGTATTTGTTCGTGAAAATGTTATCTGCCCTAGCCTGCTGCCAGTCTTAAAGTCATCCCCTATGCCATCTAAACTGCCTAGCTGCTGCTCACCTCTCTTAGAAAAATCTTTGCTGGCTACTTCAAAAAAACGCTGAATATTTTCAGCCGATGGCTTTTCAATAACAGCCTCCAAGCGTTCTTCTTGCCCACTTTTCATATCTTTCATATCTTCCATATCTTTCTATCTACCTTATTTTATTTTCTATAGCTACAATAATTTCTTTGTTAGGTAGCTCCAATTTTTGTTTTCGTTTTTGAATATAGCTATTTCCGCCCAGTTCAGTTTTCATACTTTCCAATTCACGTATTAGCTTATCTTTATTTTCTTCAGATAACTTAGCCCCAGCAAT
>JAUXHF010000309.1 GCA_030621685.1 Spirochaetota bacterium | reverse complement strand
CCACTTGTAAAATTAGAAAATTCATCTAGCAGAAGTGTTCCAGTGTTCCGTCTTCATCTCTATTAAGAAGAATAAAGCCATGTAGATTTTCTAAAAAAATCTACATGCTCATTCTCGCTTACATATCTATTTCCGTTAGCATCCGGTATTGAAAAACATAATTTTTCCTTGCTGCATCTGCATGCTCAGCTGCTAAAAGAAGTCCGTCATTATTGGCATCATAGCCGGCAAAGATTTTCTTTAAAAATATGCTCTGTCCCCAAACCTCCGCGATGCCCTAAGCTGGCATTAGCATCATGGTCATTATCTATCTCGGTCATTATCTATCTCGGTCATTATCACGGCCGCGGTCATCATCATCATCACGGTCACGGCCATAACGGTCATGCCGGTCATCATCATCATGGTCACGGTCGCGGCCATAGCGGTCATCATCATCATGGTCACGGTCGCGGCCATAACGGTCATGCCGGTCATCATCATCACAGTCATCATCGTCATGATAGCGGTCATCATCATCACAGTCGTCATCGTCATGACGGTCACGGCGACTACTAACATGCATCTCGTAATTATGAAAACCTTGGGCATGCGAAACACCAGAGGCATGTAACATTAGCGTATCAGCTCTAAGGCCCAAACCCAAAGGAGCATGGTCTTTGGCGTAACCACTTACAAGCATAAAGCCAGCTCCTAGGAATAGGAAAATAGCAAGGACACCTAGCCAAGAGAAAAACGATATTTTTGCCTGATATTTTGCGAGGAAAAACTTTTTTTTCTTTATTGTTTCTTTATTTTCAATATGTTTTTCTTTCATTATTGTTTTCCTTATTTGTTGTTGTATACTTTGTTAAAGAAGGCCAGGAAATCTATTTAATAGTTTTAATGTATTCTGTTAGGGCTGTAACTTCTTTATCGCTAAGATACTTAAAAGAAGGCATAGACCTATTATACCCAAGCACTATTTTATCTTGGGGATAGCGAATAGACTGAGCTATATAACCCTCGTCAGCCTTAGCACTCGTCCCGTCTTTGAATACCCGATTCTTACCAAATAATCTTAAAAAAGACGGCCCAACAGATGAAGCGCCATTTAGAGTGTGGCAGGCATTACAGCCATGCGAAACATAGAGGCGTCTTCCAAGCTCTACCGGAGAGCTATCTAGCTGCTTTACGTCCTTGTCCTTGCCCTCGTCCTCATTTTCAGTATTATCATTTGTCATGCCAAAGAAGGCTCTCATTCTAGCAAAGTGACTTCTCATCATGGAAAAGTGAGCAGGATTTTTTTTTCTGTTAAACATAGGTTTGTCAAAAAAGCCACGAGCAGAATACATCCTGCCGCCAGCACTCATGCCCAAACCGACACGGACACGGTCATTATTTTCGCCATCAAAAATTCCGTATTTGTCATTTCTGTCCATTCTCTTGTGGCGGTCGTTGTCAAACATATGCCACCCACCCATGCTAAACATAAAAATACTTCCAAGAATGAGACTAAGTATAAAAGCGCCCAGTAGAGACCAAAGGCCTATTTTCACCCAAGGTTCTGCGAGAAAATTCTCTTTCCTTTCAGCTCTTGTTTTTTTATCAGCTGGTTTTTCTTGTTCTGTCATGTTCCATTCTCTATTTTTTTAAATTAATTATTTCTTCTTTTAGCTTGCTTTCTGCCCAGCAAAAGGAGCAAGGAGCAAGGGGCAAGAGAAAATAGAAGTAAATATTTATTTATTTCTATTTAATAGTTTTAATATATTCTGTTAGGGCCGTAACTTCTTTATCGCTAAGATAATCAAAAGAAGGCATAGACCTATTATACCCAAGCACTATTCTATCTTTGGAATAGCGAATAGACTTAGCCATATAATCCTCGTCAGCCTTGG
>JAUXHF010000209.1 GCA_030621685.1 Spirochaetota bacterium | reverse complement strand
TACGATTTTCTTGTATCCTTGCAAGGCATGCAATCGCTATGTTTTTTGAAGAAGGAACAGCCGCTTGCTTCTTCTCCCCAAGAAAGAGAGAAGGCCACAAGCCAAGAAAGAGAGAAGGCCACAAGCCTTATTGTGCAACTATCGGCTATCTTGGAGAAGCAAACTAAGCCTGCAGAGCATGGGACTTCACAGAAAATTTTACTGTATGCCGGAGATGAAAAAAGCCTTTCAGACTTTAAGCGTTTAGGTCTTAAGGCAGAAGTATTCTTGCCGTAAAGGCTGCTCTTCAATAAAAATAATTTTGAAATTTGATAAAACATTCTAAGCCCAATATGAGTAACTCTGGAAGCAAAAAAAAGTTTGAGTACGATAGCATCGTTATAGGGACAGGCCCTGCTGGCGAGGGGGCTGCGATGATGATGAGCAAGTCTGGGAAAAAAGTGCTCTCGGTGGAAAGCTACGCTAAAGTTGGCGGCGGCTGCACGCATTGGGCTACTATTCCCAGTAAGGCCTTACGTCAGGCTATTATATCCTTTCTTGGGCTATCGCAAACGCCATACTTAGGGAAAAATATTTACAATGTAGAGAATAGGATGCCAAGCATGTCCGACTTCTTAGAGATGACAAAACAAGTTATCGAATCGCAATCACGCATGCGCCAGAATTTCTATATTCGTAACAGAGTAGAAACGAAATGTCTAGCAAAAGCAAGCTTTATCGATGAGCATACCTTAGAGCTAGATATGGAAGATGGCAAAACAAAAAGAGTTCAGGCAGAAAATATTGTTATTGCTGTTGGCTCTAGGCCCCTGCATCCCAAAGGGCTTTCTTTTGAACATCCGCGCATTTTGGATAGTGATACGGCGCTGCTCTTAAAAGAAGCTCCTGCTACGCTTACCATTTATGGAGCAGGCGTTATTGGTTGCGAGTATGCTTGTATCTTTAAAAACTTAGGCACTAAGGTTGACCTTATTAATACGAGACAAAATATTTTAGATTTCCTAGACAAGGAAATTAGCGATGCCTTAAGCTATCACATGCGAAATACCGGCATAGTCTTGCGTAATGGCGAGGAATTCTCATCGATAAAAGCAAGCGCCGATAAAACAATTACGAATTTGAAATCGGGTAAACAGATTAAAAATGATTACGTTCTGTTCACGCAGGGAAGAGTGGGCAACTCTGAAGGGCTTGGCTTGGATGCCTTAGGCATAGAAGTCAATGATAGAGGGCATATTGTTGTAAACGATAGCTACCAAACCACAAGGAAAAACATCTTTGCCGTGGGCGATGTTATAGGCTGGCCCAGTTTAGCCAGCGCAGCCTACGATGAGGGGCGCTCGGTTGGTGCTTTAATATCTGGAGTAAAAGACTTTTTCATTAAATCTAGTCAGATACCTACGGGCATCTATACTTCTCCCGAGATAAGCTGTATTGGCCTAACTGAAGAAGAGCTTACCAGCCAAAAAATACCCTACGAGGTGGGTATTGCCCATTATAAAAGCCTTGCTAAAGCTCAAATGTTTGGCGACGATGTGGGCTTGCTGAAGCTGCTCTTTCATCGTGAAACCTTAGAGGTGCTGGGCGTTCACTGCTTTGGAAGAGAAGCTACAGAGATTATCCATATTGGCCAAGCTGTCATGAGTTTGACGAAAAACCAAAACAGCATGCAATATTTCATTAAAAACACCTTTAATTATCCCACTATGGCAGAAGCCTATCGTGTAGCCGCGCTTAACGGCATAAATCGTTTATAATACTTTTAGATATAAAAAAAATACAGAGGAAAAATTTATGAATTTCTTACATGTAACAGAATTTTTAATTGCCTTGCATCTCATCAGCGTTATTACTTGGAGTGCGGGAATTCTCTATTTAGCTAGATTATTTGTGTATCATCGGGCCTTGCAAGAGGGAAAAGATATTTTCATGCAGAAGTTTTTGCATGAAAATAAGATGGAATTGGCAGAATCGGCTAAGCACATGGACCAGCAAAGGTTTTCGCTTATGGAAAGGCGTCTCTATTTTGGTATTGCCACTCCTTCAATGATAGTAGCCCTTATAACGGGGCTTTATGTAGGCATTGTCACAGATCAGCTTGCTACTGCTTGGCTGGGTATAAAAATGATGCTGGTTATCTTTTTAACGGCGTATCACATAACATTGTGGATGCTAC
Organism: Spirochaetota bacterium; assembly: GCA_030621685.1. Classification (GTDB taxonomy): domain Bacteria; phylum Spirochaetota; class UBA12135; order COTS27; family COTS27; genus JAUXHF01. Next base: position 1,645 of record JAUXHF010000209.1, on the reverse strand, counting down.
TAAAAAGGCTTTTCTCGAAAACTTTGAAGCTAAGCAGTTTATTTTTACGCCTTTATAACGAGCTATCAATTGTACTCATTGTCTATATTGTTTTTCTTGCTTCTTTTAAGGCTGTATCGCCGGCCTTGTTATACGGCTCAATGTTAATACTTGTAGTTGTATTTTTGTTTTTTGGTATCAGGTTTTTTTCTGCCAAAAAAGGTGATGGGAAATCGAAATGAGCAGCTTGTTTGTGCTAGTATGCTAGTATGCTAGTGTGCTAGCTTTAAGCATCCAAATACGATTGCAAGAAAATAGCACTGAAGTTTTTCTTCTGTGAAAGCTCTATGAAATTTCGCTTATAGAGTTCTAAAACAGCCATAAAGCTGATGAGAAGCTGTGCTTTAAAACTAAGCAAGCTGGCTGTTTTTACAGAAGTCTTCTTGTCGCCCCCAGCTTTTTCCGCAGCTTCTTTTCGATGTTTTAAATTTTGCTTTACCAGAAAAAGTAAGGCTATCGGTTTTCCCGGCTGATTTTTTATGCTACGCGTAATAAACTCTAAAGAGAATTCAATTTCTTGCTCAATATTGATATCGGATATTTCCAGCTTATTGTTGTATTTGAACTTTTGCTTATCTAGTAATTTGTAAAAAGCCTGCATCAAATCTACCAGCGAGGCAGGTTGCCACTCTACTTCTTTGGAAGCCAGGCCATCCAAGGCAACGTTGCCCAAAGGTAAAGGTAAAGGCTTAGAATCTAAGGGTCTTAGCGTTTCTATGCTGGGCTTGTCTAATAAGCTAGCCAGCTTATCGCTAGCCAAACGGTATTTTTCATAGTTAAGGAGTTGATTGATTAAAGCCTCTTTTTTGACATGCTCTTTTTGGTCTACGTCCATAAGTGGCTCTTCATCGGGAAGCAAGGTATGGGTTTTCATGAGGAGCAGGGTAGCGGCCATAACTAAGAAGTCGGCACTTATTTGCATATTCATCTCTCGCATAAGATGCAACATTTCAAGGTAATCGGCTGTTATTTTTTCAACAGAAATGTTATGGATATCTAGTTTTTCCGAGCGGATGAGGTCTAAGAGTAAATCGAGGGGTCCCTCCCAATTGGCTAGCTTTATCTGATAGCCATTTTTTTCAGGGATTTCTTGTTTTTGTTTCATGGGCTTTTCCGCTGCTAAGATTTAAGATGTGTATGTGTTTATATCTCGTATAAAGGATATAGTATAATATGTTATCCCTTGTTATAAAGTGCTTCTTGCGTTTAAGAGAAAATTTCTAACAAACCAAAGGGGGGGCAAACATGCAAGGCCAGCTGGTATAGCCTATTATATAGCCTTATTATATAGCCACGATGGCAAGCCAATATGCATGATGCATGCCATATATAGCTTAGCTTTTGCCAAAGATACTATTAGCGTATTAAGGCAAGGCAAGGCTTATGCTTATAGCAATGAAAAGGCAAGGCATGGAAAACTGGAATGAAAACAACAGGCATTTTCTGCTTGGCCTGTTCTAAGTCAAAATAAAGAGAATTCGATATTTTCTGCCGAGAAAGAAAATCTTGTCATGGCATCACATAGTATTGGGGGCAGAGACGCCCAGCATGCTAAGCCCTGCTTTCAGAGTTTTCGCCACAACAGCCAGCAGCTTCAGCATGGAAA
>JAUXHF010000338.1 GCA_030621685.1 Spirochaetota bacterium | reverse complement strand
CTTCTTTACGAAATTTTCGTATGGATGATTCGAAGTTTTCTCCGGGTTTAATATATACTATAGCCATAAAGTGAATTTCAAAACTGCCTGTTTTTCTTGTTATTTATAATTTCCAGCCTCTTTCAGCCCATTATTACATTCGTACGTACTAGATATCTAGCTTGCTAACACTGCAGGTATTAACTGCCAGCCTTTAACTGCCAGCCTTTGAGCCAGCTACCAGCCTTTGAGCCGTATTAATAAAGATAATACTAGCAATATTACCATGAATTATGCTTATTTATGGCATGTTTACTTTCAGATAATAAATTCTTATTCCTTTTTCATTAGGTATCTTAGGTTTATATGATAACATTGTAGCATAATTTTTGAAAATTTTGTTACAGTAGGGGTTATTTATCGGATGGAAGTACCAATTCTTCTAGATTTTGAAAAAAAAAAGCTGGGTTCGTTGCATGCTAAGCTCAAAATTTTATATGCTAAGCGGGAAAAGCGCGAAAAAGATTACCAGACCATTAAGAAATTAGAGACGAAGTTGCAAAGTAAGGCTGCTGTTATTTACAAAAAACTAAGCTGCTGGCAACGAACGCAGGTAGCGCGGCATTCATCTAGGCCCTACACTAGCGATTATATCCAGCATATTTTCAAGGATTTCATTGAAATTCACGGAGATAGGCTGTATAAAGATGACCGATCGATATTAGCTGGCTTGGCCGTATTTAATGGCCGGAGTGTCGTGGTCGTGGGGCATCAAAAAGGCAGAAACACCCAAGAAAACATTGAGTTCAATTTTGGCATGCCCAATCCCGAGGGGTATCGGAAGGCTCTGCGCCTGTTCAAACTAGCCGATAAGTTTTCGATGCCCATCATCACCTTTATCGATACTCCGGGCGCTTATCCGGGAATTGGCGCCGAAAAGCGAGGACAAGCCTCGGCAATTGCTACAAACTTACAGCAAATGTTTAGCATCAAAGTTCCTATTATTGCTATTGTTATTGGCGAGGGTGGTAGTGGTGGTGCCTTAGCGCTTTCGGTGGCCGATCATATTCATATGTTAGAGAATTCGGTGTATTCTGTAATATCGCCCGAATCTTGTGCCTCTATTTTATGGAGAGATGCAAGCTACAAAAAAGAAGCTGCTGAAGCGCTTAAAAATGATGCTAAGACGGCTTTTCGTTTCGGTATAGTAGATTCGATAATTGAAGAAGTTCCCGGCGGTGCTCATCGTGATAGTATGCTTACGGCAAAACATGTAGGTGAGGCTATCGAGAAATCGCTAAAAACATTGAGCAGAAAATCAGTGGCAACCTTGCTGGCAGAGCGTATTGAAAAGTTTGCTAAAGTAGGTGAATTCTTATAGTTTCTTTTCCAGACGTGAACTAAGGCTAAGAGTAAGCGCACGGCGGATGTTAGCCGTTTTAAGTTTGCCTAGCAGTCTTTTTTTTTATCCGAATCTTGGATGAATAGTTTATTAATTTTCTAAGTAACTTTCTAAATAATGTTAGCTAGCTAGCTAGAGATAGGATAGATGAATTTACAAGGAATCATTCAGCAATTAGGGAAGTTTTGGGAAA
>JAUXHF010000357.1 GCA_030621685.1 Spirochaetota bacterium | reverse complement strand
GCTTTAGCTTCTGTGGCTGGCAGAGCATAAAAGCTAGCCTTAGCATCAGCTTATAAATATGCAAAGAGTATATCATTATGCAGTATATAATATAGGAAAATTTTATTTGAAGTGCCCATAATACAGCCATGCAAATGATTATAGCTAAAGTTTTTATGAAAATGTTTCGCCGATGGCTGAGGTTTTGCTCTTCTTTGTTTATGGGGCTAGGTATAGCCTTGGCCTTGTTTTTGTTAAGCGGCTGTGGCGAAAAAGAGGAAGAACAGCAGAAAAAACTGGATAGCAAGCAAAGAAGCCAAGATGATACGTTTCTTTTGCCAGCTATACGGATTTTGCCGCCGTCATTTTCTGTGCCGGCGACATGGCATGCTTGGGAAATTCGCAGCGGGGGGAAACCGGCCCTGCAAGTGGAATTTCATGGCGAAGAATGTTTCATGGAAAGCCCGATAAGGGCGAAAGCTGATTTTTCTGAATGCGAGGCTAACATTCGCAACTTTCTGTCGATGGGAGCGATAGCAACAGAAATTTGGCAGCCGGGCTTAGCGGAGAGCGGGCAATCAGAGAGTGAGGCCTTTTTTGCTGCTTTTGGGGCAGGGCCTTCGTCTTGGCAATATGGGGTTACCTTCCAAGAAGCCGAGGGGCTAAAAAAGTTTCTGTTTACCGAGGGCAAAGTGGTAAAAGAAGTTTCGGCGCGTTATGTATTGCTTGAACAAAATTTGGAACGGAAAGCCTATTTAGTCAGGGAATGGTTTCTGCTGGCGTTACAAAAGAAGGCAACAGATCTTCTCTTCAAAGACTTTCTTCCTATAAAAACAGCAGAGCTTCTTTCGATACAAGGAGAAGGCTTTATTATTGAGCAAGCAGAGCCACTTCGCTGGATATTGCAAGGGGGCAAGAAAGAGAGGCTTGATGAATCGGCTATCGATTCCTTTGTGCAAAATTTCTTGTTTCTGCGGGCTGAAAGTGTGCTTGTGCTTCATGGCAGCTTGCCGGGGCATCAAGAACAGATTGAGAGGATACGCGCTGGTTTAGAAAAAAAATTTAGCCTACAAATTCAAAGAGAGGATGGCGAGAAAAAACAATATAATTTAGCGGTTTTTCAAGATGCTGGAGCTCCGGTTTTGCAGCTTGAACGTGAGCCTATTCTGTATCGCCTGAATAAAAAATACCTTCCAATATTTAATTACCAGCGTGAAGATTTTCTGCGGCACTGAAATTACCTGTGTCTGTTAGCGCCATTCACTATTCACCTTTCACCATTCACGAGCATTTTGTTTAGCATTCAAGAAAAAGATAAGCTCTGCAAAGCAAAGCAAAGCAAAGTAAAGCAAAGGCAAGCAGGCAGGCAGGCAGAAAGCTAGG
>JAUXHF010000195.1 GCA_030621685.1 Spirochaetota bacterium | reverse complement strand
AATAATATTAAACATAATAATGGCTAGGGTTAGCATGAAACTTCATACTATTTTTATTTCTAAAAACAGTATTCCCTATTTAGTGGGGACTATTTTCGTAATAATCCAGCTGTTCCTTTCTCCATACAGCATGTGGGATGGTGCCATAATAGAGTATGGTGCTACAATAAATGATCTTAGTGCTGTAAAGATATGGTTTTATCAATTTACTTGGGTTTTGCAGTATTGGCAAATATTAATGCTTCACAAGATTTCAAGAATTGCCAATATCAGCTATCATGATATTAATGTGCTGTACATTTCGTTTTCTTTATTTTTAATGATTTATGAAACTACTTGGTTAGCAAAAAACATTTTTAAATTAACAAAGTATTGGGTGATATGTGCTGGTGTTTTTGTTGCCATTTTCCCAATGTGGCATATTCTTTTAAGCTTTGTAATGACTTTTCATTTCAGCTGTATTGCTATAGGCATGTTTTCTTTAAGAATGATGCATAAAAAAAGTTTAATCTTGAAAAACATAGGTTTAATATTGATTATGCTTAGTAGCTCTTACCCTGGGATTTTGCTTTTATTTCCTTTATTATCTTATTTATATGATTGTAATTACGAAAAGAAAAAAACATTACCCAGTCCAAGTTTGATAACCAGTTGGGTAATGCTTACTATGGTGTCAAGCTATATAACTACAAGAGTAATATATCCCCCATCTGGTAAGTATGAAAATGTTAATGTTTTAATAGATGTTTTTAGTGTTCAAGGGATATCTATTTTGCTAAGAAAAATAACAGATTATTTTTCTTACCTAGTCCCTCTTGTTATTGTAGTTTTAATAATTCTAGCAGTTCATTATAGATATTTCGATAAATATAGTAACGTACTTCTTGTAAGGATTAAGGAAAAAAAATGGGAATTGTTAGCTTTGGTTTTGCTTATAGGTGTTGCGATAGCCCCATTTTCTTTAGTGGGTAAAGCTTCAATATTATTTTCAATTGAAGATTGGAATGGTAGGCATGCCTTTACTTTGGCACCAGTGCTAGGGATTTTTTATGCATATGTTCTTAGTTTGTTTTTAGACATAGATTTTGGTCAAGGCAGTTCTAAAAAAATAAAAAATATAGTATTTCCAACAATAGTGGTTATATGCTTTATTGTTTTTTTGCAAATGGGTTTTTTTTTCAAATTGAATAGACAAGTTTTTGAAAAAAATCTTATTTCAACTCTTCAAGATACTTTTCAAAGTATGCCAGGAGGTAGTTTGCAAATTTTTGGAAAAGGAATTCCTGGTCCAGGATTCCGTAGCTATGAGGCAAATTATTTTATGTTTCAAGCAACTGGTGAAGCCAAGTTTTTTTCAAGAATAGGAAAAACAGAAACAAAAGAGTTTGCTGTTCCTAATAATTTAACAGACTTCAGATATGAGGCAAAATATGTTTTTTTTCTTAAAGATAAAAATGGAAATACAAATGAATGTAATAATTTGATTAGAATAGATGCAAAAGGGTATACGAGTGATTTCGATATTTTCAAAAATGTTTTACATCTTAATAAAGAAAACTCAATAAAAATCAAGAGTTTTTCAAGTAAGTGCCCTTAAGTTTACTATTTCTAATTTGTATGTAGTTCTATTGTAAATAGTTTGTTCGTAACTAAAAGCAATCGTGTATTAACAAAAAACAAAATTTAACAAAATTTTTTGTTGGCATGTTTCTTGTTACTACCTAGGGTGAATTTTGATGTTAGCAGAAGAATCTTGCCTAGCTGGCAGAAGAACAAAGTATGTCAGTCTTCTATCTTAATTACGATGCTGGGCTAGCTGAAGCAGCAGAATTTGGAAGCAGCAGAATTTCGCTAGAGTTTTGATGAGAATGTTTCTGCCTTTAAAAATCTGGCAGAGTTGGTATTTTTGCTTGGAGTTCTTGGTAGGCTTGGCCTACAGCATGCGAGTCGGAAATTTCAGGAGAGCCAACACGCCACCAGCTCGCATAGCCAGCCGTCATGGTTTTCCTAGAAACTTTGATATCGATAAGCGTAGAAACCTCACTTTTTTTTGCTTCTTTAAGGGCAAGGGCTAGCTGATCTTCGCTATCAACCTGCCATGTTTGGCAGCCGTATCCAGCAGCTTGCATGGCGAAATTTATAGGGATGTCTTTGCCAGTTAAGGTTCCGCTGGCACTGTTTCTATATTGGAACTGGCAAGCATAGCTTTCTAAGCCTTGGGCTTTTTGAAGATTGTCGATGCATTGGAAGCCGCTATTATCAAAGAGGATAATGTTTATTTTAAGGCGCTCTTGTAGGCTGGTAAGAAGCTCGCTGTGCAGCAGAACATAGGCGCCATCGCCAACAAAGGCATAGACTTCTTTACCTGGATGTGCCAGCTTGGCACCGAAAGCGCCGCTTACTTCGTAGCCCATACAAGAAAACCCGTATTCTACATGATAGGTATTTTGAGACCTCGTTTTCCATAAACGTTGGAGATCGCCGGGCAGAGAACCCGAGGCTGCAACGATGATAGCCTCGGGGGGAAGGCTATCTTGAAGGATGCCAAGCACCCGTGTTTGCGAAAGCCCGTCTCGTTTTTCTGGAGCTTCTGCTGGCGGAACGTTGCTGGCTGCGTAAAGCCTTGTTACTTCTGCTTGCCATGTTTTTTGCAAGGCGGCTACTTCACGATGGTAGCTAGCCCTAGCAGGGTTTGTCCTTGTCCCCGCTTGTTGTCTTAAGTTTAGGCCTAAGGTTAAGGTTTCAAGCGTGAGCCGGGCATCGGCTATAATGGGCAAGGCATTATTTTTTATGGCATCAAGAGAGCAGATGTTAAGAGCCGCCATTTTCACGCTTGGCGAAAACAAGCTTTTAGAGGCGGTAACGAAATCGTTAAGTCTTGTGCCTATGGCAAGAACAAAATCGGCTTTTGCGGCTACGGTATTGGCGGCGAGTGTGCCCGTAACGCCGATGCCGCCAAGGTTTAAAGGATGGTAGCCGCTAACAAGCCCTTTCCCCGATTGCGTTTCGGCAAAGGGGATAGAAAACTCATCGATAAAGGCTTGGAACACCGCATGAGCTTCGCTGTAGCGCAGGCCGCCGCCAGCAATAATCAAGGGACGGCTACTTTGGCTGATAGCCTGTGCTAAGCGGCTAAGCTGCGCGGGCAGCGGGGCTACTCGCTGAATTTCATGAACACGTTTCATGAAAAAATCTTCGGGGTAATCGTAGGCTTCTCCTTGAACGTCTTGGGGCAGAGAAAGGCAAACGGCGCCAGTATCGGCCATGCTGCTTAGTACACGCATGGCATGCATGGCAGAGCTGATAATTTGCTCGGGGCGGGTTATCGTATCGAAAAACTTACAGAGCGGACGGAAAGCATCGTTAACCGAGATTGAAGGGCTGTGGCTATGTTCTAGCTGTTGCAAAACAGGATCGGGCTGGCGGCAAGCAAACGCATCAGCGGCAAGCAGCAGCAGAGGCAGTCTGTTGATAGTGGCCGTAGCCGCGGCGGTGAGCATATTGCAGGCCCCTGGCCCAATTGAAGAAAGGCAGGGCAAAATCTTCCGGCGATTATGCTCTTTCGCATAGGCGATAGCTGCGTTGGCCATGCCTTGTTCGTTATGTCCTTGATAGACAGTAAGCAGGCTCTTTCCAGGGCGAAGGGCTTCGCCTAAGCCTAGGCAGCAGCCATGGCCGAAAATGCTGTAGATGCCTTCTATAAATTTCTCTTCATGGCCATCTAGCGATACATATTGATTCTCTAAAAATTTCACCAGCGCCTGTGCCATGGTCATGCGTATGCGTTTCATATGCCTCCTCGTAGAGCTAATTAAATTAGTTTCTAAATTAGTTTCATAGAGTTAGTTTTGTAAGTTAGTTTCATAGAATTCAGTGTTAAAAGAGTGGCAAATTACGTGAGCCAATGAAGAGCAGCCCTTTTCATCGGAAAGATACTTTTACCAGCTGTGATGTAAAAATTTTCACGAGTAATATTTTGCTTAGTGTAGTGGCCTATAAATCTTAATGGGCGGATGCTTGCCGGCTGTGATGGCAAATTTTTCACGAGTAATATTTTGCTTAGTGTAGTGTTCTATAAATCTTAATGGGCGGATGCTTGCCGGCTGTGATGGCAAATTTTTCACGAGTAATA
>JAUXHF010000273.1 GCA_030621685.1 Spirochaetota bacterium | reverse complement strand
GTCAACCGGTGGGCACAACTATGTTGCTATGGGTCTTTCTATCACACAAAGTATTGGCATTGCCGATCAAAACGGTTCTGATATATTTGAAGGTGATATTATATCTTGGGCAAATCGTCTTGGCAACATGGCCTTAGTGAAACCTTCTATAAATAAGGAATTGAAGCGAAAAAATTTTCTTGAAAAGAAAGAAATATTGAAGTCTATTTCTCCTAAGCTTCGTATAAATAAACTTTTTGAAAAATATGATGAGTGGAATGCTGGAAATATTGAGGCTCGTCAAAGAAAGCTTGCTGAAATGGCTGTGGAAACATGGAAAATTGATTGACAAAGATGAGATATAACGAAGTTAAAAATATACAAGAAAAAACTGTATGAACTGGTTCGAAAAACGTAGTAAAGCAAAAGAGGATAGCGAACTCAACCTCTCGCCCCTGCTGGATATTGTATTTATCCTGCTGATATTCTTTGTTGTCACCACCACCTTTGCCCGAGAGACTGGGGTAGATGTAAACAAGCCGAAAGCAAGCTCGGCTAGCCAGCGTAACGATAAAATCCTAAAAGTAGCGATAACCCGTGAAGGCAGCATACATGTGTTCGAAAAGCAAGTAGATATTTACGCCTTGCTTACCGTTTTAAAACGTGAACGAGCCAGAGAGCCAAATGTAGAGCTTATTATCGTTGCCGATAGCGATTCACTAACACAAAGATTGGTAGAGGTCATTGATACGGCGAATTTGGCGGGGATACGCCAGACTTCTATTGCCACCATTAGAAATTAAGGCTAACGTATAAGAGTAGCGCTTAAAATGCGCGCTGGCGCTGTTGGCACAGATACTTAAATAAACATAGTTAAATAAAGATAGTTACATACAGTTAGCTGAATTCAAGCTATAAACATACTATGAGGCTACCCATAATGCATGGGTTAATGGATTAAAGAAATTTTATGCGTACCAAGATATTTATTTTCGCTTTGGCTATGATGCTAAACACATGTTTGCTTTTTGCCTTGCCATTTTTAAAATACCTTAGCCAAGAGACTGGCCTGCGCGTGGTGCAGTATAATAATCAGCAAGTGCGGGTATTACAGGTAAACTTAGAGCAGGAAAAGAAGAAGCCAAAAAAACTGGTAAAAGTAAAAACCTTGAAACCTAAGCTAGGAAAACAAAAAGCCGAAAAATCTCGTTTTGATTTGGATTTAGGTTTGGGAGTAGCCGGCACAGGAGTGGCCCTGCAAGGAGCGGCTACAAAAAATATTATTTATGAACAGCACGAGGTGGATGGCAAGCCAGTACGCATCTCGGGGCGTGATGTTGAAGCGCCTATCAATTTTACGGAGAAAGACTTGACGGGTAAGGTGGAATTGGAAGTCATTATTGAAGCCAATGGGAGGGTGAGCTTTGTGGAAACACGGCTGGAAACACCGCTGGGCTACAATTTGGCGAAAGCGGCAAGTACGGCCGTTAAAACTTGGAAATTCCGAGCAGCCAGAATTAAAAAAGTTCCCGTCCGCATACGAGTGATTATTCCTTTCGTCTTTTAATGTTTTTATTTCTAATAAGCCCAATATGTGTAACCTAAAGATGTCCCTTGAAAGTAAGCCTAGAAAGAAACCTAGAAGTAGGCCTAGAATTTACTCTTGGCTTCTCTGTTTTTTTGCTAGCCTTGCTTTATTTCTAGCCAGCAGTGTTTTTGGCCAATCTGCGCTATTAGATGAAGCCAATAAAGCTAGTGAGGAAAATAATTTTCCTAAAGCCGAAAAATTGTACCATAAGCTGATTGGGCTTAATCAAAATAAAGCCATAGTCATGTTTAACTTAGCCAACCTGTACTACCGTAACCAAGACATCCCTATGGCGGTCATCTATTATTCAAGAGCTGCTGAAGAGGCTCCGCAGTTTAAGAATGCATATTTAAATCTGGGAAAACTTTATTACAGCCTCTTAGAATATGCTAGGGCCTTGCAAAGTTTTAAGGCCTACTTGGAAGTAGACCCAGAAGATATCGATACGCTTCTGCTTATTGGCGATACGTGTCAAACCTTGCGTGATTACCTTTGCGCGCTGCGTCATTATGAGCTAGCCTATAGCTTGGATAGTAGCCATGCCGATGTTTTCACGGCCTTAAGCTCCTTGTATCTAAGTTTCAAGGATTACGATAGAGCTTTATCCTACCTGAGCATTGAAGTGACCGATACAGAGAATGCCTTCACGCTTTCAAAAATGCGGGCGAGAGTGCTCTTTGAAGCAGGGCGCTATACGGAAGCATCGGCAAGCTATATCAGAGCGATTGAAGAAGCAGGCCTACTCATCAAAGAAAACCGTATCGCCAGTGATAGCAGCTACCAGCTTTCGCTAAAGCTGGCTGAAGTGCT
>JAUXHF010000259.1 GCA_030621685.1 Spirochaetota bacterium | reverse complement strand
GGCAATGATATTAGATGATTGGTCGGCTGCCAAAGAAGACTAAGAAGCTAGGCCTGTCTTCTTTTTTCTATTTAGCAGGACAAATAAGCAATGAAATAGGCAATGAAATAAGATGATTGGTCGGCTGCCAAAGAAGACTAAGAAGCTAGAGGCCTGTCTTCTTTTTTTCTATTTAGCAGGATAAATAAGCGATGAAATAGGCAATGAAATAAGATGCTGGGTCGCTGCCAAAGAAGACTAAGAAACTAGGGTCTGTCTTCTTTTTTTTCTATCGAGTGCCATAGGAAGAAGCAATAAAATAAGCGAGAATATCATGAGAAACAAGGTGATGGGTCGCTCCCAAAGAAAACTAAAATCCTGACTTTTTCTAAGGGCTCTGCCCAGATTATCTTCAAGCATGCCACCTAAAATAAAACCGATGATAAGTGGCGGCAGAGGGAAATCCGCTCGCTTCAAAATAAAGGCCGCTACGCCAAAGATAATCATAATAAATAGCTCTGTAGCATTGTTCTGCCCAATGTAGGCGCCCAATAATGAAAAAAGAAGAATGAAAGGCACCATGTAATTTCGAGGCACTAATAAAATTCTAGCAATATAGGGAATAAGCGGCAGGTTAAGAATAAGTAAGATAATATTACCTATGTACATGGAAATAATAATCGACCAAAATAGCTCTGGTCGTTCAAGGATAAGCCTTGGCCCTGGCGCTACATTTAAAGCAATAAGCGCCCCCAGCAACACCGCCGTAGTACCCGATCCGGGAATGCCTAAGGTTAAAAGCGGCACAAAAGATCCTGTGCAAGCAGCATTGTTCGCCGTCTCTGGAGCTGCAAGACCACGAACAGATCCTTTGCCAAATTCCTCACGTTCTTTACTAGGTGCAAGATTGCGCTCCATAGCATAGCCGAAAAAAGAGGCGATAGTAGCACCAGCGCCCGGCAAGACGCCAATGAAAAAACCTACTAAAGATTGCCTGATTATAACAGGGGCTATGGTCTTTGCTTCAGCTCTACTTATTCTAAGATTTGTTATTTTCCCAGATTCAGAGCCGCCCTTTTTGCCACTAAAAGCACGAGAGGGATCGAACACTAAAAGGAGGGCCTCTGAAAGCGCAAATAAGCCCATCACTAACGTGACGAACTGAATACCCGATTGAAGGTCTTGGATGCCAAAGGTAAAACGCGGAGCATTGTGCAGCGAACTCTCGCCTACGGTTGCCAGCATCACTCCAAAAACCGTCATGAGTAGCGCCTTCAGTATTTTGCCCTTACCAGCAAAGGCAGCTATGGCCGTAAGCCCGCAAATCATCAGCGCAAAATATTCAGGCGATTGAAAAAGCAACGCTAAACGAGAGAGAATGGGCGCGAACACAAACATCAGAACCACCGCTATGCTGCCACCGCTAAAAGAACTTATCGCCGCTATGGTGAGAGCCTTGCCAGCCAAGCCTTTACGCGCCATAGGGTAGCCATCGAAAGAAGTGGCAACCGTGCCAGCAACTCCTGGCGCATTGATAAGAATAGATGAAGTAGAGCCGCCAAAAATAGCCCCATAATATACGCCCGCTAACAATATAAGCGCTGCCGATGGGTCCCCCAATTTGATAGCCACCGGTATCATAATCGCAATAATAGAAATAGGCCCCAAGCCCGGTAGCATGCCAATGAACGTGCCTATGAGAACTCCGGCGCTTACCATCAGCAAATTAAATACAGAAAATGCCGTGCTAAGTCCAGATAGTACGCCTTCAAACATTTTATATACTCCTTTTATCTGCTGGAAAACGATTACTTATGAAACAACATCGGCCAAGGAGAAAGATAAATGCTTAGCAAAACTTCCACTAAATACCAGATAACACTTACGCTTATAACACTGATAAAAAAGAGCTTAAGAAGTTTTCTCTCGCCAAGCAGATACGCAGCGAAGAACAAAAACAAACTCGTAGACAGAAGAAAACCAAGCCGGCGAATAAAAAAAGTATACAGCAACATCAGCCCTATAAGGGCATACATAGTACGAATATCATATTTTTTTACTTCAGCCTTGTCTTCGCTGCTGGTACTACTGGTATCAAAGGCTTTCTTGCTTCGTTCTAGGTAACCAGCTTCCTGTTTTTTTGGGACAAGCAGAATAACGCAACAGAGAAAAATTGAGCCTATTGAAAGACCTATGGGAAAGGTGTTCGGCTTAAAAACTACAAATTCTTCATAGGGCAGAAGCTCATAGACCAGCGCCTCCCATGCATATATAACTGAGAGAATAAGAATAAAAAGCGTTATATATTTTTCAAGAGAGAGTCGCATAGAACCTCGTAAGATTAGACCTTTGAAACGGCTACTTTTATTAGAAGAGCTTTAGTAGAAAAACATATAAAACTCTTTGCAAAATCCCTTGAAGCAGCAAAGTGCAAAGTGCAAATCCCTTGAAGCAGCAAAGTACAATTGCCTTGAAGCAGCAAAGAGTTTTACATGTTTTCTTAGATTACAAAATTCTAGGAAAGACCTTTTAGAGCTGTAGTGATAACGTAAGGCTATTTAAAGCTACTACAAGCTGGTCTTCCGTTATTTCAAGAAGCCTAGCTCGCGCATAAGCGTAGCTATTTCTTTTTCTTGATTTTCAAGGAATTTTTCAAACTTCTTGCCCGGATTATAGATATTCACCCAGCCATTTCTTTTGCGAACTTCTTCCCAAGC